>JAISXN010000095.1 GCA_031270525.1 Candidatus Symbiothrix sp.
CAAATGGAATTATCAATCTCCAAACAAAGAACAATTACTTACACGAGACGAATTTTCGCGAAAATTCGGTCTTAGTCCGGCCGTCTGTCTTTTATTGGTACAGAGAGGAATAACCACAGAGGAAGAGCTGCATCGGTTCCTCAATCCGGCATTAAAAGATTTGCACGACCCATTTCTGTTTCCCGACATGCAAAAAGCGGTTGATCGTTTGAATCAAGCCCTGGGAAATAAAGAAAGGATTATGATTTATGGAGATTATGATGTGGACGGTACAACTGCCGTAGCATTGGTTTATAAGTTTTTGGAACAAAATACCTGGTCTTCCAATTTGGACTACTACATTCCCGATCGTTACGACGAAGGTTATGGGATATCCGAAAAAGGAATTGCGTATGCCAAGGAAACAGGTGTAACCCTGATCATTGCCTTGGATTGCGGCATCAAAGCGATTAATAAAATAGCTTATGCCAAGTCGTTAGGAATAGATTTCATTGTTTGCGACCACCACATGGCGGACGATGTTTTACCGGATGCGGTGGCCATATTGGACGCTAAACGGTCGGATTCTACCTATCCGTATGAGCATCTTTCGGGTTGCGGCGTCGGATTTAAATTCATGCATGCTTTTGCAATCAGCAACGGCATTGATTTTTCACGTTTACGGGTTTTATTGGATTTTGTCGTAGTGAGTATTGCTGCGGATATTGTCCCTATTACAGGTGAAAACCGGGTGATGGCCGCTTTGGGATTGAAACAATTGAATCATGGTCCAAGCAGAGGTTTGAAAGGGATCATTGATGTTTGCGGATTATCGGGAAAAGAAATCACTATGAGCGATATTGTTTTCAAAATCGGGCCGAGAATCAATGCTTCGGGAAGAATGATGAACGGCAAGGAGGCTGTCGATTTGCTTTTGGAAAAAAACGTGAAAACGGCAAAGGAAAAAAGCGAAAATATCGACCAATACAACGACGATCGCCGCGAACTGGATAAAAAAATGACGGATGAAGCATACGCCTTGATTGACGAAGATACGGAAATAGCCGATAAAAAAATCATTGTCATCTATAACCCCGATTGGCACAAAGGCGTAATTGGAATAGTGGCTTCACGGATTACGGAAAGGTATTATAAGCCGGCGATTGTATTGACCGAATCCAACGGTTATATTTCCGGTTCGGCACGTTCGGTGACAGGTTTCGATATCTACAAAGCGATTGAATCATGCAAAGATATCCTTGTTAATTTCGGCGGACATACATTTGCGGCAGGCGTTACTCTGGAGCAAGAACGGTTGGATTTGTTCAAATCCCGCATCGAAACGTATACCGATGAGAATATGTCGGAGAGGGAAGCGGTTCAAATGTTGGATATTGATATGGCTTTGAAATTCAATGAAATCAATATGAAGTTCATTGTCGATATGAAACGTATGAATCCTTATGGCCCGGACAATACCAAACCGGTATTTTGTTCATTCGGAGTAAGGGATGCCGGTACCAGCAGATTGGTTGGAAAAGGATTGGAACACATCAAACTGGATTTGATTGATGATTCGACGAATGAAGTGATTTCGGCCATTGCTTTCGGCATGTATGAATATAACGATTACATCAAAAGCGGGAAGCCTTTTGATATTTGTTATACCGCTGAAGAAAATAATTATAACAGTAAGACAAGTATTCAGTTGATGATTAAAGATATACGGATTTGATCTGTATGGGAAAATTTCATGATATCCTGAAAGAATACTGGGGTTACGACGAATTTCGCTCACTTCAGGAAGAAATTATTACCTCCGTTTATGAAGGCAAAGATACCTTGGGATTGATGCCTACCGGCGGGGGAAAATCCCTGACTTTTCAGGTGCCGACCATGCTGATGGACGGCATTTGTTTAGTCGTTACGCCGCTGATTGCATTGATGAAAGACCAGGTCGATAACCTGAAAAAAAGAAACGTCAAAGCGGCTTATATCCATTCGGGGATGAGCCGGCAAGAAATTCTCGTTACTTTGGATAACTGTATTTTCGGCAACTATAAATTTCTTTATGTTTCTCCCGAACGATTGACGAATGAGTTGTTTCTGGCCAAACTTCCACACCTGAACGTTTGCCTCCTGGCCATCGACGAATCGCATTGTATTTCGCAGTGGGGCTACGATTTCCGCCCTTCTTACCTGCGTATTGCAGAGCTTCGCAATTACCTTCCCGACATTCCGGCGTTGGCGCTGACAGCGACAGCAACACCTGATGTAATTGACGATATCCAGGAAAAATTGCAGTTTAAAGAAAAAAATGTTTTCAAGAAAAGCTTTGAGCGTGAGAACCTTGCTTATGTGATTCGGGAAACGGACGACAAACTGTACGAAATTATTCACATTCTTTCCAAAGTTCAGGGATGCAGCATTGTTTATGTCAGGAATCGCAGCCGCACCAAAGAAATTGCGCAGGAATTACAAAGGCAAAATATCCGCGCCGATTTTTTTCATGCCGGATTGACTTCCGATGAGAAAATTCGTAAACAAAACGAATGGAAAAACGGACAATGTCGCGTAATTGTTTGTACAAACGCTTTCGGGATGGGCATCGACAAACCGGATGTACGTCTGGTTATCCATTTTGAATTGCCCAGTTCCATAGAAGAATATTTTCAGGAAGCAGGGCGCGCAGGGCGAGACGGTGAAAAGGCATACGCGATTGCGCTTTTCAGCCGGCGGGACGTCGTTCAGTTGAAAAAACGCATCAAAGATGAATTTCCGGAAAAGGAGTTTATCAAAGATGTTTACGAAAAATTGGCCTATTTCTTTCAGATTGCAATCAATACCGGAATAGATACCGGACATAATTTTCATATTGATAAATTTTGTGCGGCCTACCATTATAATATTAAACACGTACACAGCGCATTAAAAATCCTGGATTTGGCCGGATACATCTCATACGTTGAAGATACGGACAAACAGTCGAAATTAATGTTTACCGTCGAAAGGGATGAATTATACCGGTTTTCCGGCTCCAGCGAAGCCGTTGAAAATCTGATTCAAGTGGTTTTGCGCTCATACACAGGTCTTTTTGCCGACTATGTCCACATCAACGAAACTTTATTGGCACAACGGACGGATATGGATTCTCTTCAGGTTTACGATTCATTGAAAATGCTTTCTGCTCAACGAATTATTCATTATATTCCCGCTCAGAAAGTACCGACGATTTATTACAACCGGAATCGTGAGGACATTAAATATTTGTCTATTTCGCAGTCGGTGTATGAACAAAGGCGCGATAAATTAGTGAATCGAATCGAGCATGTCATTGAATACGGAAGTTCCGAAACGCAATGCCGCAGCCGGATGCTGCTTCGATATTTCGGGGAAAAAGACGCCAAAGATTGTGGGAAATGCGATGTTTGTGTAGAGAAAAAACGCAGGGAAAAAAGCGATTCTTCGATGAAAACGCTTATTCATGAAGTACTTATATTAATTCAAAACGGGGAAAGTAGGGTAGGGGGCGTCCTTGCTTCGGTTGATTATCCCGAAAAGCAGGTTGTGGAGGCGCTGCGTTTTCTTTCCGATGGGGGGCAAATAGTGATAAATAACAGTGAAATTATCTCAAGCAACTTAAGAACCTTAAGCTCCTAAAAAAAATAAAAAACAAATGAAACTATCCATTGTCATCGTCAACTACAACGTAAAATACTATCTCGAACAATGTTTGGATTCGGTTGTAAAATCTGTTCAAAGCTTGGATACGGAAATATTTGTGGTAGACAATCATTCTTCCGACGGTTCTTTAGAATATTTGGTTCCGAAGTTTCCAAACGTTCATTTTGTCGGCAATAAAGAAAATGTAGGATTTTCTACTGCCAACAATCAAGCCATCGGGCAGGCGTCGGGCGAATACGTATTGCTGCTCAATCCCGACACAGTGGTGGGTGAAACGACATTGAGCAGCGTGTGTCGTTTTATGGACGAAAACAAGCAAGTCGGAGCTGTCGGGGTAAAAATGTTGGACGGTTTTGGACGGTTTTTGCCGGAATCGAAACGGGGTTTTCCTTCGCCTTGGAACTCATTTACTAAAATGTCGGGTCTGGCGAAACTATTTTCCCGCTCAAAAGTTTTCGGCGGATATCATTTGCGCTATCTGGATGAAAATGAAACGCATGAAGTAGAAGTTTTGGCAGGAGCGTTTATGATGTTGAGAAAAGAAACCATTGAAAAATCGGGCAGTTTGGACAATAGCTTTTTCATGTACGGCGAAGACATTGATTTGTCGTACCGCATCAATCAAGCAGGCTATTCCAATTTTTATTTTCCCGAGCCGATTATTCATTACAAAGGGGAGAGCACGAAAAAAGATATTCGTTACGTGAAACATTTTTACGAGGCCATGTTGATTTTTTTTAATAAGCATTATCCCCGTTCCAACCGTTTGTTTAAATGGACGATTCAACTGACGATTATCTTGACCGGTTTTATGTCGGCGATTCGGAAAATATTTGTCCGGTCTAAATCCGGCGGAATGCATCATTTCAAAAATGAAGTTGTCTTTAATTTGCAGGAAATTTCTTATGGTCAATTAATCAATGAAATGAATAAGCATAAAGGGGAAAATACGCTTTTTAAAATATATCATCCCGAAAAGGGAATTACTATTTCGGCGAATGAGGTGATAACTGCATCCCCGAAAGTATTGCAAACAAGTGAATAGCAAAGATTACCCTGAAACATCTGCGAGCTTTCCTGTCTCATACGCGCTTTCATTTTTTCCAACAAATCTATTTGTTCCATACACTGAGTGAGCATTTCCATTGATTACTCCGATCACGCAATTCAGTCAGCTCGGACGTGAGCGTTCCATAACGCTTCTCTAAATTTTTTTTACCTTGTGCATCCAATATACAAGCAAATATGCTACCTTTGCACGAAATTTTAAGTGATAGAATATGAAAACAGTTTTAAGCGGCATCCGCCCGACAGGCAATTTACATTTAGGAAATTATTATGGTGCAATGGTTAACTTTCTGAAAATGCAGGAAGAAAACCGGTGTTTTTTCTTTATCGCCGATTGGCATTCTTTGACTACTCACCCCGATCCTAAAATGTTGCATGTCAATGTAAAAAATATTCTTTCGGAATATCTGGCCTGCGGATTAGACCCTGAAAAAGCAACGATATATATTCAGAGTGATGTACCGGAAATTGCCGAATTATACCTTTTGCTCAATATGCACGCTTATTTGGGCGAATTGGAAAAAACCGTATCGTTCAAGGAAAAAGCGCGGCAAAATCCCGATAATGTGAACGCCGGTTT
>JAISXN010000124.1 GCA_031270525.1 Candidatus Symbiothrix sp.
ATCGCTGAAATGGAACGCTTCAACTGGCTCGATTCGCGCGATACGGTGATTGCACATACACTATTGTTGGAAAAAACGGTAAAATTGACCCCTTAAAAACGGCGGAAAGTGTGTCCGGAAGACAAGGGCTTTTGATACACTTCCTAATTTATTCTGTAACTTTCAGCTTCACTACTTTCAAATCCTCATCCCGCGAAGAAGAGCCGGCCATAATTTTAAAAATTCCCGGCTCTATCGCCCAATTCATCTTTTTGTCTAAAAAACCCAGTTGCTTTGGAGTAATGGTTAATTCTACCGTTTGCGTTTCTCCCGGAGCCAGTTTCACCCTGGAAAAACCAACCAATTCCTTCACCGGACGGGTTACGGAACTGTATTCGTCGCGAAGATAAAGTTGTACGATTTCCGTACCTTCGCGCGAACCGGTGTTTGTCACCGGAATGTTTACTTTTACGGTTTCATTTTTAAAAATTTCCGTTTTATCCAATTGAATATCACCGTATTCGAAAGTGGTATAACTCAAACCGAAACCGAAAGGAAACAAAGGCTCGTTGGAACTTCCTTTATAGCCATGAAAATACGCTGAAGGTTTGTGGTTGTATATCATTTGTATCTGTCCGGCGTGGCGCGGGATAGTAACCGCTAATTTAGCCGAAGGATTTTCTTTTCCGTAAAGGATTTCGGCGATGGCTTGTCCTCCGTACATGCCCGGTTCCCAGGCATTTATCAAAGCATCGGCATTAGCGGCCGCCCATTCTACGCCCAAAGGACGTCCCGAAATCAGCACAACAATCGTCGGCTTTCCCGAAGCTTTCACTTTTTGAATCAATTCGTTCTGCAAACCGACCAAATTGATATCCGAACGATCGGTATCCTCGCCGCTTGTCCGTTCCGTCCACCGGAAACGCATCATGTATTCACCGGCAACTACAATATTTATATCGGCTTCTTCCGCTTTCCGGGCGGCTTCTTCTACCTTTGCCGGATCCATATTGCGGGGGTCCCAACCTTGATCGACAAAAGTAATATCTGTTTTTCCGGCAATCATCCGAAGGCCTTCGAGAACCGTAATCACATCTTCGTCTTTTTGCAAAGCCGACCAATCGCCGAGTATATTCTGATCATCGGCATTGATACCGGTAATCATCACCTTTTTGTATTTTGTTTCATCCAAAGGCAAAATGCCGTTGTTGGTCAGGAGGACAATTCCGTTGCGGGCAGCTTCCAGAGCCGTTTTCCGGTGTTCTGCGCTCAAACGGATTTGAGCCGATTGCTTGGGATCGCAAAAGGGGTTGTTGTCAAACAAACCCAATTGAAATTTGGCATAGAGAATCCGGCGCACCGATTCGTTGATTCTCGACAGGGGAATTCGTCCTTCTTTCACCAGTTCACAAACGTATTCGTTCCAGAAAATACCGTGCATGTGCATATCCATACCGGCCATAATACTCTGGTAGAAAGCCTCTTTTACGGACGATGCGGTATGATGAACATCATACAAATGTTCGATATCCATCCAATCGCTGACGACGAAACCTTTAAATCCCCATTCTTTACGCAGAACGTCTTCCATCAGCCATTCGTTGGCATGCGCCGGAATACCGTTCACTTCGTTGTGCGCCGTCATAAACGAACCGCCTCCTGCATCTACTCCGGCTTTGAAAGGAGGAAAAAACACTTCGCGGAGGGTACGTTCCGAAAGGTCGGCAGGAGCCGCATTCGTTCCGTTAATCGGTTCGCTGCCGCCGACAAAATGTTTGATGCAAGCCAAAACGTTGTCTGTACCGAAATTGCCTTGATAACCTTTTGTCGTGACAGCGCCCATCAGACCGACCAAATAAGGGTCTTCTCCATAAGTCTCCCCTACCCTGCCCCAACGCGGATCACGGGCGACTTCTACATTCGGATTGAATGTCCAGTGGAGATTCATAGAACGCATTTCCTGCGCGGTTTGTCGGGCAATCCGGTAAGCCATAGTCGTATCGAAAGAGCAAGCCAGTCCGATATTGGTCGGATAAACCGTATTTCCGGGAGCGTTTGCATTGCCGTGAATGGCATCTATTCCAATGATTAAAGGGATTTTGAGCCGGCTTTGCATGGCAAGGCTTTGCAGATAATTCGTTTCTTCAATCGTGAGGACGTGCAGGAAAGAACCAATCAAGCCTTCTTTCGTCCAACGTTCGATATCGGAAAGTTTTGTGCCCGGATAAAATGCGTTGGCAGTATTGTTTTTCAAATCTTCTTCCGTCAGGTTTTTTTGAGCCGCTTTGATGTGTTCCAAGCCGACAAACTGATTCATTTGTCCGACTTTTTCTTCCAAAGTCATGCGGTTAAGCAGGTCTTCCACCCGCCTGGAGATAGTTTGCGTTTTGTCTAAGTAAATGGTTCTTTCCGTTTGGGACATTAATCCTATGCAATTACAGAAAATTAGTAAAGTAATATAAAATTTTTTCATTTTATTGTGTGTTTATATATAAATCCTCCCTGGAAAAAACCTTGCCGGAAGCAAAAGCGTTCCGCCAAAAAGCAGCGTCTCCATGTTGGTGCGTTTCAGACTGAAAAGCGGGGCTGCCCGGCGTAACCGTGCGCTCGTAATCATACCAGGTCATAAACCACGACCAGTTGGCGCCGGCACTGATTTGTTCGCCGATTCCGGCTATATTGCCGCACTCGCTGAGCGCAACAATCTTATGCGGGAAACGCTTTTCCAAATCTTTATATTCATCAACCATCCCTTTAACGTCCGTTTTGTTGTACATATCTCTACCTACAATATCTACATATTCGTCGCCCGGATACCAGTC
>JAISXN010000024.1 GCA_031270525.1 Candidatus Symbiothrix sp.
TCTTTCCCCGCGCTCAATATCAAAGTTGAAGGCATCGACTGCAAAGCTTCTTTCCGGTTCTCCGAAACGTCGTTCCATACGTCATAACTGATTAACATGAAATTGTAATCAGTCAGCAAAGTTCCGGAAATATCTTTCTCTTTCAAAAGCGCGGAAGAAGCGACCGTTTTGAGGAATTGTCCGACAAGCTTCTCCATTTGCCCGTAATCCGATGAACGGCAGACAATATTTACCGAACCGAGAGTCGACTGTAATAAAGTTCGGGCATACGGCAACAAAAACAAGTCCGCTTCCGAATCCAAAACCAATATGATTTTACTTGCTTTCGCAAAGTCCCGGTTTACAAAAACGCCTACCGGACAATGACTTTGTTCGATAAATATTTTCGTTTTGTCCTTCAACAACTCAGCAGGTAAAAACCATTTTTCAGTTTGAAGAAAACGATGGTACACTGCGCCGCGATATTGATTGGCGGCAATGTCATTCGGAAGGTTACTCCAAGTGATTCCGGCTCCAACCAACAGAAAATCAAATCCTTCAGCATTCACAATATCCGAAATGTCCTGACCGACATTGTCCGATATTTCATAACGCGGTTCAATCGAAATCTGTAATCTTTCGGCTTCTTTCAGAATCGGTTTGAAACTAACCATTTCAAAACTGTCTCTTTGCAAAGGATTTATTTCCGAACCAACCGTAAAGTGCAAGGCGGTTATTTCCAATTTTTTCTCTATCCGGGAAAACATTTGACAGGCAACGTCAAGCATCACTTGCCCGCTGCCGGCACGACCGAAAGAAAGTAAAACCCTGAATGAGGCTTCGGGATACGATTTCGTTCTTTGCACCGCCAGTTTTTCCCGAACATTGAAGATAGACCGGATGAACAAAATCAACGGTGTTGTCATAACGGTAGTTACCAAGGTCATCAAAACCAGCATGACAAAAATAGGCGGTGACAAAATCTGCATTTTATAACCAATCGACAACACGACCAATTCCATTAAACCGCGCGTATTCATCAAAGCGCCGACGTACAGACTGTTTTTCCAATTTTCGCCCGTAAGCCTCGCCGCTATGGTGGCGCCCCCGAATTTTCCTACAACAGCAGCCAAAATAAATACTCCACAAAGCAACCACAAATCGGGCGTGTTCAAAAGCCCGATTTCTGTTTTCAGTCCCGTCGCAACGAAAAAGAGCGGCAAAAACAGCGAAAGGGAAACTGCTTCGACTTTTTCGGACATGATTTGTCTGAATTTGATGTCGGAAGGCATGATAACTCCCGCTATAAAAGCCCCGAACAAAGCATGTAATCCCAAAATTTCCGTCAGCAGGGAAGAAGTGATGAGAGCCATGAATATAAACGCAACTAACTTTTTATCAATGACTTCTTCATTGTGGTACAACTGTCCGACCATTTGCATAAAAGGACGGGCAATGACAAACATGAAAAGCAGATAAAGCGCTGAAAATAAGATATTAAACATAGCGCTCAAAATACTTCCCGCCTGCGCTATCGAAATGACCATAGCCAAAAGACACCAAGCCGTAATATCCCCGTTGGCGGCGCTCGACAAGGTAATCGTTCCTAAATGGGTTTTGGTAAGCCCTTTTTCCTGAATAATCCGCGCCAGCACAGGAAAAGCCGTAATGCTCATTGCAATCCCGACAAACAAGGAAAACGACAGGAAAGGCGTCGTTTCATACGCATATTTGTCATAGACAAAATAGGCGACCGCTACGCCCAGTAAGAATGGGAAAATAATACTCGTATGACTGATAAACGTTGTCTTTTTCAAGCTTTTAAGCACCTGGGAAAAATCCAGTTCCATGCCGATGGCAAACATGAAAAGAATTAATCCGAATTGGCTTAAAAGCTCAATATTTCCCAACGATTCGGGAGGAAAAAGAAAAGCGGAAGCACCCGGAAACCAATGTCCCAAAATGGAAGGTCCCAATACGATACCGGCCAGAATTTCACCGATAACCGTCGGTTGCCGAAGCATTTTGAAGATTTTGCCGAAAATCCTGCAACAAGTGAGAATAATCGCCATTTGCAGCAACAGAATCCCAAACGGACTGTGAAGCAACTCCAGCAATTGATGTCCGAAGAAACGAAAACCCTCACCCAAATCGGAAGGAGCATCGTCGAAAGCAAGAATTTCCTGACTTTGACGACTTTCTCCGTGTTTAATAATAAAATACATCAACGCCCCGAAAACCACAATCATCGTCAGATAAAAGCAAATATTTCTTGTTCTTTTCAGCATTTAGTCTGATTTTTCGACAAAGTTACATGAAATTTTTTATTATGCAATGGTCTCGCAGCGCTCCGGGGTGCACAATAATTATCAAAAAACACAGTTTAAATAAGAGTATTAAACCGGTTTGGAATGAACAGGCAATTTACCTTTTTCTTAGTAATTCTTGCATTTTTATCGCTGTTTTCCTGCAAGACGGCCAAGTTGAGCGACGCCGTAGCCAAAGAAGAAAGAGGAGAATACTACGATGCAGCCCAGATATATCGTAAAGTTTATGCCAAAACTTCTTCCCAAAAGACGTATTTACGGGGAAGTATAGCCTTTCACATGGCCGAATGTTACCGGAAAATCGAAAATACTCAAAAAGCCCTGTCCGGATATAACAATGCCATACGGTATGATTACGACGACAGTTCCAAAGTCTTTTATTCCGCTTTAATGCTCCATAAATTAGGACGTTATGCCGATGCAAAAGAACAATATACCGCATTCCTTGATAGTTTTCCGGATTCCCGCTTAGCCAAAAACGGAATCACCGGCTGCGATTCGGCTATGGAATGGAAGAAGAATCCGGCAAGGCACATCGTAAAGAAAATGGATAAAATCAGTTCCCGGTATGGAGAATTTTCACCTGTTCTTTCCGGAGATAAATACGACCGGCTTATTTTCACTTCTTCACGCAAAGACGCGGTGGGCGATTCAAAGAGCGCTATTACCGGCGCAAAAAACAATGATTTTTACGAAATCACCCAAGATGAAAAAGGACAATGGAAAAAACCGGAACATATTGAAAGCGCCTTGAATACCGAATATGACGAAGGCGTTTGTTCGCTTTCAACCGACGGAGCGACAATGTATTATACCTATTGCGCCGAAGAAGAAGGAATTCCCAAAACGGCCGACATTTACAAATCGTCTCGTTCGGGTGCGCAATGGAATGCAGGAGAACGCGTCGCAATTTTCAAAGACACGATGTTGATGGCTGCGCATCCGGCTGTCGGCGTTGACGGTTATCTATATTTTGTTTCGGACGTAAAAGGCGGTTACGGCGGAAAAGATATCTGGCGGATTCCGCTTGGGGAAATAGGGAGCGCCGCTCCCGAAAATCTGGGTCCCGATATCAACACGCCGGGCGATGAAATGTTTCCCTGTATGCGGGAAGATTCGGTACTTTATTTTTCGTCTAACGGACATCCGGGAATGGGCGGACTGGATATTTTCAAAGCGATCGGAAGAAAAGACGACAGGTGGAAAGTCGAAAATATGAAGTCGCCCGTCAACAGTATGTCTGATGATTTTGGCGTCTGTTTCGAGGGAAACCAAGAAAAAGGTTATTTCAGCAGTAATCGCAACGATGCGAGGGGCGCCGACCATATCTATGCCTTTGAACTTCCGGGTATTCACCTGAAAGTCGAAGGCTGGGTGCTGGACAGGGACGAAGAACTTATCGACGGCGCTACCGTACGTATGGTGGGAAAAGACGGAAGCGACCAACGCATTGCCGTCAAGAAAGACGGGACTTATACGGCCGATGTCGTATTGGGAATGGATTATGTGATGTTGGGCAGCGCTCCCGGATACCTGAATCAAAAGCAAACTTTGTCGGTTCCCAACGAAGAAAAAACCCAAACTTTCTATGTCGATTTTTATTTGGCGTCTATTTCCAAACCGGTTTTGATAGAAAATATTTTTTATGATTTCGATAAAGCAACTTTGAGTCCCGAATCGAAAGATGCTTTGATTCAACTTATTATCTTACTCGAAGACAATCCGAACGTAACCGTTGAACTGTCGGCGCATACCGACCGGAAAGGCACAGACGAGTATAACAATAACTTATCGTTGCGACGCGCCCAATCGGTAATTGATTATTTGATTGTGGGAGGTATCGAAAAGGAAAGACTGACGCCTGCCGGTTACGGGAAATCGGTTCCTAAAACTGTAACGAAGAATCTTGCAAGAAAATACGACTTCCTTCCCGAAGGACAGGTCTTGGACTCCGCTTTTATCGAAACGCTGACGCCTGACCAACAGGAAATTGCCGACCAAATCAATCGCCGAACGGAATTTAAGGTTTTGCGGACAAATTATCGGCTGTTTTAAGGAACTCGTTTGACAGGACAAAAAATCGGTTTATGTAATAAAAAATGATTATATTTGTAACAAAATTATTCTAACTTAATAATTATGAAAGACAACTATTGCGTAATTATGGGCGGCGGCATCGGTAGCCGTTTCTGGCCCTTCAGCCGTGAAAACAGACCCAAACAATTTTTGGATTTTTTCGGAACGGGGCGTTCCTTACTCCAACAAACTTTTGATCGTTTTGCACAAATCATTCCTGCAGAAAACATTTATATTGCGACTAACCGCAAATATGCCGGTCTGGTAAAACAGCAATTACCGGAAATATCCGATAATCAAATGCTTCTGGAGCCGACCCGCCGAAATACAGCGCCTTGCATCGCTTATGCCGCTTATCGGATTTGGTCGATAAATCCCAGTGCCAATATTGTGGTTACTCCTGCCGACCACCTTATTTTACAGGAACAAAACTTCCTCAAAAACATACAAAAAGGCTTGAATTTCGTCAGCAAATTTCCTTCCTTGCTCACCCTGGGCGTAAAACCCAACCGTCCCGAAACAGGTTACGGTTATATCCAAACCGAAGAAGGAGGAAATGATAATATCCAAAAAGTGAAGGCTTTCACCGAAAAACCCAATTACGAATTGGCAAAGGTGTTTTACAAAAGCGGCGAGTTTTTTTGGAATTCGGGGATATTTATCTGGAATGTCCAAACGATTTTGGATTCTTTCCATACGCACCTTCCTGATATAACCACCCGTTTCGACCAAGGTTTGGATAAATTCAACACAAGCTCCGAAGCCGTATTTATCGAAGAGCAATATCCTATGTGCCGGAATATTTCCATTGACTACGGAATTATGGAAAAAGCCGATAATGTGTATATGTTGATGGCAGACTTCGGCTGGTCGGATTTGGGAACCTGGGGTTCGCTTTATGATTTGTCGGAAAAAGACGAGCAATTGAACACGGCATTAAAAGGCAAAGCGTTTTTCATTGAAAGCGCCAATAATCTGATTACTTTGCCGGAAGATAAATTAGCTGTAATCCAAGGTCTTGATGATTATATCGTCGCTGAATCGGACGACATTCTCTTGATTTGTAAAAAATCGGACGAACAACGTATCAAACAGTTTGTTGCCGATGTGAATATGGAGTTTGGGGCGAAATACCTTTAATTTCATATATTTTTTCGCTGAATCGTGATACTTGAAGCTTTCAGGACAGCTCTTTTTAAAGAATCATCGGAAAAACATCGGAGAATGTTAACAAACTTTTAACCTAAAAATAACATATCGTTCACCTTATTTCCAAAAATTTGTTTTTACCTTTGCAACCGAGATGATAAATTAGGTTGTTTCTTAAACAAATTTTGGTATTAACCAAAACAAATTTTTATATGAAAAAGGTAAATCCAAAACGAAAAAACCGGAGATTGGGAACATTCATGAATTTCCTGACGGATTTCGCGTTCAAGAAGATTTTCAAAAACAAAAAGTTGTTGACTGATTTTCTGAACGAAATTTTGGGAGAGAAGTGCAAAATGGTGGGCTTAGACTATTTGGATATTGAACAATTAGGCAGGACGGAAGAAGACAGGAAAGCGGTTTACGATATTTATTGCAAAAATGAAGATGAGAAGTGTTTCATTATTGAAATGCAAGTTGCTTATCAGAAACATTATCTCGACAGGATGTTGTTCTATTCAACTTTCCCGATTCAGGATTATGCGATAAAAGGGAATTGGAATTATGAGCTAAAGCCGCTTTATTGTATTTCAATCGTGAATTTTGGGATATTCAAAGATAAAGATGAAGGTTTGAGTCATCTTGAAGTTATCAAGAGAGAAACGATGCGAAAAGCAACAGGTAAATTAAACTATATAACAATTGAGTTACCAAAGTTTAAGAAAACGCCGAGGCAGTTGGAAACAAGATTAGACTGTTGGATTTACTGCATCAAGCATTTGTGGAGATTAAAAAAACAACCGGCCGAATTGCATGATGAAATATTTGATGACTTATTTGAAACGGCAAGAATAAACAAATTAAAAGAAGAAGATATGGGACAGTATAAAAAAAGCATTACTGATTATAAAGACGTACAGATTTGTATGAGAGACACCATGGAATTGGGCATGGAGAAAGGAATGAGAAAAGGTCTCGAAAAAGGAATATTGAAAATTGTAAAAAACAGTTTGAAAGAAGGACTATCTATAGACATTCTTTCAAGAATAACCGAACTATCACCCGAACAAATCAAACAGATGCAGTAACGGTATTCC
>JAISXN010000041.1 GCA_031270525.1 Candidatus Symbiothrix sp.
CGCTAATATTTCCCTGTTTACCTCTGCCAGGTCTAATTTGTTGTATTCGGCAAATTTCTTACTCATAACCTAAATTTTTTTTAAAACAGGTGCAAAGGTAACGATTATTTATCACATAATCCGAATTTCATTAGAAAGATAATTTCCCCAAATTAACAAAATAAAACAAAAAAACTTTTTTTGTTTCAAAAGTTTTCATTTACTTTGCGTCCGATTTTGAAATAAAATAAAATATTTTTCAAGGTCATTTGTCTTGTATATTTAGAGAGAAAATATAAATGGAGCTAAAGGAAAGAATCATCGAAAACGCATCTGCGCTCTTTTTCCGAAACGGAATCAAAAGCATGACAATGTCCGATATTGCCGCCGAGTTGGGCATATCCAAAAGGACGCTTTATGAGCATTTTCGGGATAAAGAAAATCTTTTGGAAGAATGTCTTAATTTTTATCATGAGAAAACAGACAAAGAAATCGAACGATTGACGCATGATTCTGAAAATGTTATTGACACAATGATACGCCTCTATGCCCGGAATTTTTTTGAGATGTTGGATGCCAGCAGATTATTTATGCATGACTTGAAAAAATATTATTCGCATCTGTACCGGAGAATTGAGGACAAACGTAATGAAGGAGTTTGTATATTCATTCCGTTATTCAAAAAAGGAGTAGAACAAAGACTTATCCGTAACGACATCAATTTTGAAATTATGTTGTGGCTATTGAAAATCCAGTTTGATGCGGTTCTGAATGAGAATGTAGATAAGGTTCCTACGGAAAAATATTCAGCCAACCAATTTCTGCAAGCAATCATACAGAATTTTATGCGTGGAATCGCCACACCTTTGGGAAATGAAAGAATTGACCAGTTAATGGAGAATTATAGAGATTATGAAATAAAAATTTAGGTAAAAAGAATTTATGAATGTAGTTTTAGGTAAAAAAATGAGTATCGTATGTATGACGATTCTTTTAGTTTTTGCGGCCAAAGCTCAAGGTACGCAACCACCTATTGAGCTGACACTTGAAAAGGCTATCGAAATCGCATTGAGCGAAAATCCTTCGGTAAAAGTTGCCGATAAAGAAATTCAGAAAGTAGATTATGCAAAAAAAAGCGCGTGGTATGGTCTAATTCCGTCATTGGAAGTGACAGGACAATACTCGAAGTATCTCGCGCCTTCGACAATGAGTTTGGCCGGGATGGTCGTGGAATTGCCGACCGACTTCAACGCCACCGCAGGCTTGCAGTTGTCGTTGCCGCTGTTTGCGCCGGCGCTGTGGAAGAGTATTCAAATGACCGGAATTGACATGCAACTCGCCGTGGAAAAGGCGCACGCATCGAGAATCACTTTGCGCAACGATGTGTCCAAAGCGTATTACAGCGTGCTGTTGGCGCAGGATTCCTACAAAGTGTTGCAAGACGGTTATTCGCTTGCCGAAGAAGTGTACAGTCAGGCGAAAAAGCGGTTTGAATTGGGATTAAGCGCCGAATATGACGCTATCTCCGCCGAAGTCCAGATGAAAAACCTGCAACCCAATCTGTTGGAAGTAGAAAACGGCATCGAACGGGCTAAACTGTATTTGAAAGTGCTGATGGGAATAGACGCTTCGGCGCCGATAATCGTTCAGGGGAGTTTGAGGGACGCCGCCCCTTCCCTCGTAGGGGGACGGGAGGAGGTAACCGGAAAGGCGACCAACACCGATTTAAAGCAATTAGACCTCCAAAAGAAGCTCCTGCAAAAATCGCTTCAACTCCAACAAACGCAACGCATGCCCACGCTTGGCGCTTTCGGACAATACGGCTATGCGGGAACGGGGAATAAAGCAGCAAACAATCCTTTTACCGGAATACCTTCGCCGGCAAGCGAATCGTGGTTCAGTCAGGGTTTGCTGGTTGGCATGCAGTTGAGTATCCCGTTGACGGGTATTTTTACGAATACGGCTAAGGAAAAGCAGACGGCCGTGCAGATACGGCAACTCAGTATTCAGCGCGACTATCTGGAAAAGAACATCGACCTGCAAATCCGCACAGCTATTGATAATATGAATAAAGCGGTCAAACAGGCGGAAGCGGCGAAGAAAAACGAACAGCTGGCGCAAAAAGGCTATGAGATTGCTTCCAAACGCTATGAAAACGGCGCGGGAACGGTAATCGAACTGCAAAATGCCTCGCTGGCGCTTACGCAATCGCAGTTGACGTATAACCAGTCGATTGAGTCTTATCTTTCCTCAAAAGCCGATTTGGATAAATTACTTGGGGAGTAACCGTAACAACAATAAAATAATAGTATAAAATAATGAAAGTAAAAAGATTAAACAAATTATTCCCTCTTATGGGTCTGATAATCACGCTTTCCTGCGGCGAGAAACGGCAGGAAGCAAGCGTAGAAGCTACGGCCGCCGAAAATGAAGCCGTAAAAGTGAGGACGGCAATCGCCGGATACCGGAACGTAGAACAGACGGCAAGCTATACCGCCAATGTGCAGGCCGATGTGATTAACCAAATCACGCCGGCCATTCCCGGACGCATCGAGAAAATACTTGTAGAAATCGGCGACAGGGTCAAACAGGGGCAGGTATTGGTTCAGATGGAGTCGTCGAATTTGCAGCAACAAAGGACGCAGTTGGCCAATTTGCAAAAGGATTACGACCGTTACAGCGATTTGTTAAAGGTGGGAGGTATCGCGCAACAGCAAGTAGACCAGGTAAAAACGCAAATCGACGTATTGAAAGCCGCCATCCGGAATATCGAAGACAATACGCAACTGAAAAGCCCTGTCAGCGGGATTGTTACCGCGCGGAACTACGACAACGGGGACGTTTTCGGCCAAAAGCCGGTTCTGACCGTTCAGCAGTTGAATCCGCTCAAAGTAACCGTCAACGTTTCGGAGTCTTATTTTACAAAGGTAAAACAGGGCATGACCGTAAAAATCAACCTGGACGTCTATGGCGACGAAGAATTTACCGGACGGGTAAAACTGATTTACCCGACCATCGACGCGGCTACCCACACCTTTGGCGTGGAAGCGGCCATCGACAACGGCAACTTGAAAGTCCGTCCGGGCATGTTCGGTCGTGTAAGCCTGAATTTCGGCACGGTAAAAAGCATTGTCGTTCCCGACCTTGCCGTTCAGAAGCAGGCGGGAGCCAACGATAAATATGTGTTCATTGTGGAAAACGGCCTTGCCCGATACCGCAAAGTGGAATTGGGACAGCGTTTGGAAAACAATTACGAGATACTTTCCGGCATCAACGACGGCGACGTTGTGGTAACCGCCGGACAATCGCGGTTAATAGACGGAACGCAAGTGGAAATAATTAATAATTGAGAATTGAGAATTGAGAATTGAGAATTAAGAATTTTTATCATTCTCAATTCTCAATTCTCAATTCTCAATTAAAAAAACAATTTTTTATGACATTATATGAATCAGCGGTTAAGAAACCGATTACAACAGCATTGATTTTTGCGGCAGTCGTCATCATCGGCGCATTTGCGTTTACGCGCCTGCCGGTCGATTTGTTTCCCGACATCGAAACAAACCAGCTGACGGTGATTGTCGCCTATCCGGGCGCCAGCGCTTCGGA
>JAISXN010000076.1 GCA_031270525.1 Candidatus Symbiothrix sp.
TCCAATGTTGCCACGTTGTTTTTCCTCATCAGGAAACGGAAGATTTTCGGACTGATACCCAAGAAATTAAGCCTGCTTACCGGCGCTACTCTCAACCCGCCCATCATAATACCGAACACTTTGGGCAAAAATCCTTTGCCGACCGGGGAACGCCCCTGTTTGATTTTAATCGCATCCAATCCCCAAAAAGTAAAAAACAGATTCACTTCATACCCGACGGCAGCGGCTCCTGTTGCCAAAGTAAATACAGCCGTCAATTTATCAAAATCACCGCTAAAAGCAATAATAGATAATTTCTTCATTTCTCTTTCCTCACTCATAATTCTCAATTCTCAATTATTAATTCTCAATTCTCAATTCTCAATTCTTAATTCTCAATTCACACCCCACCTGCTCATAATCAATTAATTCCGTTATTACCGGATGTGAACCGCAAACGGGACAATGTTCCGACCGTTTCGTCCGGATAGTTCTGAATTGCATGGTTTTTGCATTGAATGACAGGAGTTTATCCGTTAATAATTCGCCCACTCCCGTCAGAAACTTCAAGGCTTCCGCCGCCTGAATCGTACCCAACATGCCTGCAATAGCGCCCAAAACGCCTGCCTGCGAACAAGTGGGAACAGCCCCCGCAGGGGGCGGAGAATGGAACAGACAGCGGTAACAGGCCGAACCGGGAACGTAGGTCGTCGTTTGCCCTTCAAACCGCAAAATCCCTCCGTGCGAAAACGGTTTGCCGGCTAATACGCAAGCATCGTTAATCAGGAATTTGACGGGGAAATTATCGGTTCCGTCGATTACAAAATCGTAGTCTTTGATAATATCGAAAGCATTCTCCGAAGTCAACAGTTCGTAGTAAGTAATTACTTTCACATCAGGGTTTAACAGGTTGATTTTTTCCTTAGCCGAAATCACTTTGGGTTTGTTTACATCGGCTGTGAAATGAATAATCTGGCGTTGAAGGTTACTTAAATCAACTACGTCTCCGTCAATTATCCCGATAGTTCCTACGCCTGCTGCCGCAAGATACAGGGCGACCGGAGAACCCAAACCGCCGGCTCCGACTACCAGTATCTTACCGTTGCTTATTTTTTCCTGACCATCCACTCCTACATCCTGAAGCAAAATGTGGCGGCTGTATCTGCTTATTTGGTCTTCCGTAAATTCCATGTTTTCGTTTTTTTACGACAAAAATACAATAATTCTAGTGTCTAAGAGAATGTTGTCCGCAAAATATTGTTGACCGCTACGACCAATTTGTCTATTTCCGCCGTTGTATTATAAAATGCAAACGAAGGACGAACGGTCGCTTCAACACCCAATCTTCGCAAAGCCGGTTGGGCGCAATGATGTCCCGCCCTCAAAGCAATTCCTTCCAAATCAAGCAATTTGCCGACTTCGGGCGTAGGGATTCCCGGAATAATAAAAGAAACTACGCTAATTCGTTCGCGGGGATTGCCGATTAACCGGATACCGTCGATTTGTCCCAATTCTTTGCGGGCATATTCCGTCAGGTAATGTTCGTATTTTTCAATGTTGTGAATACCGACCCGGCTCACGTAATCCAAAGCGGCTCCCAATCCGATGGCGTCGGCTACGTTGGGCGTTCCGGCTTCAAACTTGTGGGGCGGCACATTGAAAACGGTTTCTTCAAAAGTCACATCTTTAATCATGTTTCCTCCGCTTTGCCAGGGAGGTATCAGTTCCAGAAGTTCTTTCTTTCCGTAAACGACCCCGATTCCGTTGGGCGCATAGATTTTATGTCCGGAGAATACAAAAAAATCCACGTCCAAATCCTGCACATCGACCGCGGTATGAGCAATAGATTGCGCCCCGTCAATCAAAACCCTGGCGCCGTAACGTTTCGCCATGTCAATCATGGTTTTTGCAGGGGAAATCGTTCCGAAAGTGTTGTTAACCTGTCCGAAAGAAACGATTTTCGTGCGGGGACTCAACAGGCGTTCGTATTCTTCGAGGATAATTTCGCCTTTGTCATTGACCGGAATTACCAGTAAATGCGCATTTTTTTCTTTTGCCAATTGTTGCCAGGGTACAATATTCGCGTGATGGTCGAGCGTGGAAACAATAATCTCGTCGCCGGGATAAATAAATTTTCGACCGTATGTTTGTGCAACGAGATTGATTCCTTCGGTCGTTCCGCGGACGAAAAGAATTTCTTCGGAAGAAGCCGCATGAATAAAGTCTTTGACTTTCTCCCTTGCGCCCTCGTATTGGTCGGTGGAACGAGCTGCAAGCGTATGCGCCGCCCGGTGGATATTCGAATTGTCGTGTTCATAATAATGCTTGATTGCGTCGATTACCTGTTGGGGTTTTTGCGTAGTTGCCGCATTATCGAACCAAATCAAATCTTTTCCATTGATTTTCTGATTGAAAATCGGAAAGTCTTTGCGAATCGCCTGTACATCAAACGTTTCTCTACCGTTATAAGTTATGGGTTGGTCCCTTAAAAAGGAATATTGAGAATAACCGGTATCGGCAAATTCATTCCGGGCTGCCGAATGTAAGCGGGAATTGCCGCCCGAAGCAGGGTCTTCCCCGAAAGAAAACCTCGATAATTCTTCTCCTCCGGATAAAGTCCCGGAAATATCCGGCCCGGGAGGCGAAGCCTGCAACCTTTGAAATGAGGCAAAAACACTGCTTAAATCAATATCATCGTACAAGCTCATTTCAGCGTGATTTTACGATTGTTGTAATCGTGATAATAACCGACTTCTACGTTTTCGAGAACGGCAATAGCGTCGTCCGTCAAGGAAGCCAATGAGAAATATTTGGTCAGTAAATAGCTGGCTACTGCAAATTTATCCAAACCCATCAGTCGCGCCGAAAGGCTGGGAGCGATTTCTCCGGGAATACCCGACTGATGAAGTCCGACTACGCCTTGTTCCTCTTCGCCGGTGCGAACCAGAATAATGTTTGTCGCGCCTACGCCGCGATTGGTCAGGTATTGTCCCTGGATTTCCACTTTATCGCTGGGAATTACCGGAACACCGCGCCAGGTAATTACCGGAACGCCGAAAACATGGGTCGTTACCGGAGGAACGCCGCGCCAGGTACATTCCCTTTCGAAAGCGGCGATAGCGCGGGGATGCGCCAGGAAGAAAGCCGGCTTTTTCCATACCAGCGATAATAATTCGTCCAAATCGTCGGGCGTAGGCGAACCGTAACGGGTACTGATGCGGTATCCCGGTTCCACGCTTGCCAACAAACCAAATGATTTATTGTTGATTAACTCCCATTCCTGCCTTTCTTTGATGCTTTCGATACTCAAACGCATTTGTTGCTCAAGCTGGTTATAGGGGTCGTTGTACAAATCGGTTACTCGTGTGTGAACGCGAACTACCGTTTGCAGCGTATTTAACGGGTATTCCCTCGGCTCTTCTTCGTAATCAATGTAAGTTTCGGGTATGATGTTGTCTTCTTCATGACCCGAAGCCAGGTCGATATGCCTTTCGCCGTGAGCGTTAACCGTCGCTTTCAGGCGGAGATGTTCGTCGATTGCTTTCCGGAACTGTTCCCTGAAAGTGGGTATCTCTTTGATAATTTCTTCCAGTTCGTTGCTGTTCAATGTAAAGAAGACAGCCGGCGTGATGGCTTTTACCGTTACGGAAGAAGGTTGGTCGGAAAGCAAATTGGCTTCCCCGAAGTATTCGCCTTCTGAAAGGATGGCGATTCGCAAATCTTCACCATGCGTACCTTTGCTTGAGATTTCCACTTGTCCTTTGACAACGATGAAAAATTTTTGCGAGTCTTTTCCTTCTTCAATCAGGTTTCCGCCCAATGCCGTATTTTCTATCTGGAATTTTTTTGCCAGCCGGTTTACAATATCCTGTTCGATATGAGCGAATAAAGGAATTCTCCGGAAAGATTCTACCCTGAAAGCGGGAACGCCGTCGAAAAATTCTACTTCAATCCGTTCCGCTTTTTTCAAATCAACTTTGGTGCGGTTTACACGATACGTTCCCGAATTGACTTGTACCCAAGGGAGTAATTTCAACAGTAACCTCGGAGTGATAGAGCCCATCTGCGGGGGCGTCTTGGTGGTTGTCGCTAATTTTTTTGCCGTTGCGGTGGCGATGCTGCGTTGTAAGTCGTTTTGTGCCATGATTGTTTATTATTTTTTAGACAGTTTTTTGTATGATTGAAATTTCTTCGGATTTACCATTATTAATTTTAAATGCTTTAATAACAGGGCTTTGTTTGTCCTGCAAAGAAAGTATGATGTAAATGATATCGGGATCGTAAGCAAGACGGATGTCCTCTTCCGAAGGGCGTGCCGGCGATTCCGGATGACTGTGATAGTTGGCGATAATCTGCAAACCTTCTTTCCGGGCTTCCCGCAAGACCTGGAATTGTTCCTTCGGGTCGAACGAAAAATGTTCGGGACTGTGGTCGATATTGGTCAGAGGATATTGTTTGACCGCTTCGTTTTCTTTTCCGGCAAGAAGTCCGCAAGCCTCGTCGGGCAGTTCGCGTTGCGCCTGTTCGATAATGCTTTCGATGATATTTTGGGGAATGATAATCATTGTCCGCCTCCCATAAAATACAGGAAATCAACCGTATCCCCATCTTTCAGGGTGATGGAGCCGTAGTCGTTTTTCAGGATAAATTCTTCGTTGAGTTGAATAGAGACCATATCGGGTTGCGAAATATTGTTCGACACAATCAGTTTTGCAAGTGTTGCATTGTCTTCAATTTCCTGCGTTTTTCCATTTACAGTTATTTTTGCCATGTTATTGTTTAAATGATTATTAATCGAATTGATAAAGTGGGGTTGATAAATATCTTTCGCCGGTATCGGGCAGAATTACGACGATGGTTTTCTTGCTGTTTTCTACTCGTTTGGCGATTTGGATAGCGGCGAAAGTGGCTGCGCCGGAAGATGCTCCAACGAGAAGTCCTTCGTTTTTCGCCAGAGAGCGGCTGGTTGCAAAAGCTTCTTCGTTTTTGACCTTAAAAATTTCGTCCGCTACCTGGGGGTTAAAAACTTTAGGGACGAATCCGGCGCCGATTCCCTGTATCTGGTGAGGACCCGGCTTGCCGCCGGATAATACCGGAGAGTCAAAAGGTTCAACAGCAATGACTTTGATATTGGGGTTGTATCTTTTGAGAATTTCCCCGGCTCCCGTAATCGTACCTCCCGTTCCGACGGCAGAGATGAAAATGTCTATTCTGCCTTCCGTGTCCTTCCAGATTTCCTCAGCAGTAGTAACACGGTGTATATACGGATTGGAAGGATTTTGAAATTGTTGAGGAATAAAAGCGTCCGGATATTGTTTTTGCAGTTCTTCGGCTTTCCTGATGGCGCCGCCCATTCCTTCAAAACCCGGAGTCAGAATGACTTCCGCTCCCAATGCCCGTAAGAGGCTGCGGCGTTCGATACTCATTGTTTCGGGCATGGTGAGAATTAAACGGTAACCTTTTGCCGCAGCGACAAAAGCCAGGGCAATCCCTGTGTTTCCGCTTGTCGGTTCAATGATTACAGTATGCGGCTTGATCAGACCGCTATTTTCAGCCGCTTCAATCAGAGAAAGTCCGATGCGGTCTTTGACGCTCCGGGTGGGATTCAAAAATTCGAGTTTAGCCAGAATGGTCGAATTCAATTTGTTGATTTTCTCAACTTTACTTAACTCAAGCAAAGGAGTGTTCCCGATTAA
>JAISXN010000103.1 GCA_031270525.1 Candidatus Symbiothrix sp.
CTGGCGGCGGCATTTGGTTCGCTGGTGGGCGTCGGCGCTTCTACCCTTTTGTCGATTCGGATGGGGCAGAAGGATTACGAAACGGCCAATACCATTCTGGGAAATGTGTTTGTGTTGAATTTAATTATGGGGATTTCCTTTTCCGTAATTGCGCTGCTTTTTTTAGACCCGATTCTGATTTTCTTCGGCGCTCAACACGAAATGCTTGGTTATGCCAGGGAGTTTATGACGATTATCCTGTTCGGTAACGTGGTTACTCACATGTATTTCGGGCTGAACGCCATGCTCCGTTCATCGGGAAATCCGAAACGTGCAATGATGGCAACCATTTATACGGTACTGATTAACTTGGCGCTGAATCCTTTGTTTATTTTCGGTTTCAAATGGGGAATACGCGGTTCGGCTTGTGCAACAGTTATATCGCAAATAATCGTTTTGGCCTGGCAAATTCATTTGTTCAACGACAAAAATTATTTTATTCACCTGAAAAAAGGGATTTATCGACTACGGAAAAATATTGTTTTCGATTCTTTATCCATTGGTTTGGCTCCTTTCCTGATGAATGCGGCAGCCTGTCTGATTGTCATTCTTATCAATCATAAATTACTCAGATACGGCGGAGATCTGGCGGTTAGCGCTTATGGGATTGTGAACCGGATTGCGTTTCTTTTCGTGATGGTTGTCATCGGCTTAAATCAAGGTATGCAACCGGTAGCCGGTTACAACTACGGGGCTAAATTATATCCCAGGGTTACCGCTGTCTTGAAAAAAACCATTCTGTTTGCTACAATCATTATGGTCATCGGATTTACTATCGTGGAATTATTTCCGCACCAAGTGGCTTCTATTTTCACTACGGAGAAACATTTAATTGAGATAGCTGTTCCCGGATTACGCTGGGTATTTGCCTTTTATCCTTTAGTCGGATTCCAAATGGTGAGTTCCGCATTTTTTCAAAGTATCGGTAAATCGAATAAGGCCATTATCCTGTCGACGGTGCGTCAAGTGTTTCTACTCATTCCTTTTCTGCTTATTTTTCCCAATTATTGGGAAGTAACAGGCGTTTGGGCGAGTATGACTGTTTCCGATTTTTTGTCTGTGATATTAACAACCATATTACTAACGATTGAATTAAAAAAGAAACAATAATCATGGAAAAATATGCAATTACGATTGGCCGGCAATTGGGTAGCGGAGGAAAATTAATCGGAGAACTCTTGTCCGAAAAATTAGGTATTCCGTGTTACGACAAAGAGTTAATCCAATTGGCTTCGAAGGATAGCGGCTTGGGTAAAGAATTTTTTGAAAAAGCCGACGAGAAAAACAGTATTTCCATTTTAGGAAATTATATCAGTTTCCGTTCCGGATTTATGGGCAACACCGAAGTGAATTATTTAAGCAACGAAACGCTTTTCAAAATCCAAAGCGACGTGATCCGGAACCTGGTGGAAAAAGAATCCTGTATTTTCGTGGGACGATGCGCCGACTACATTTTGCGGAATCACAAACACTGCCTGAAAATTTTCATTTGCGCCGATATGCCCGATCGCATTCAAAGGATCTGCCTGAACAACGCTATTTCGGAAAAAGAAGCAAAAATCTTGATTGAACAAACCGACAAAAAACGGGCTTCTTATTATAACTACTTTAGTAACAAGACTTGGGGATTCTCAACTTCATACGATGTGTGTATCAATTCGTCCGTTTTCGGAATTGAAAATATTGTTTCCCTCATTGAAATTTATGTGAAAAGACAATTCTTAATCTGAAATTTCTCCAAACAAAGTAGCTGCCGAAGCGTCTGAAATTTTCACTTTCACCAAATCCCCAACCCGGTATTTTTCTTTATTGAAAATAACGACTTTGTTTTGCGAAGTTCTTCCGAACAGTTGTTCGCGTGAACGTTTGGAAAATCCTTCGACCAAAACTTCAGCGATTTTGCCAACGTCTTCTTTGTTCCGCATCAGGGAAAGCTCCAGTTGCAAAGCAATGATTTCTTCCAGGCGCCTCACTTTTTCATCTTCGGGAACACTATCCGGAAGATTTTTAGCGGCATACGTTCCGGGACGTTCGGAATACTTAAACATAAATGCCGAATCAAATCCGACTTCCCTCATCAAGGAAAGCGTTTCCCGGTGATCCTCCTCCGTTTCGGAAGGAAAACCACAAAATAAGTCAGTCGAAATCGAAGCATCGGGCAATATACGACGGACAGCCGCAATCCGTTCCAGATACCACTCCCGTGTATATTTCCGGTTCATAGCCTTCAAAATCCGCGAACTTCCCGATTGCGCCGGCAAATGAATTTGTTTACAAAGATTATCATATTTGGCGATAATTTCCAATGTAGCGTCGCTCATGTCTTTCGGGTGGGAAGTTGTAAAGCGGACACGCATTCCGGGAACTTCCAACGCAACCAATTCCAGCAAACGTGAAAAATCAACGGTTTCTTCTTCGCCTTTCCACAGATAAGAATTTACATTTTGTCCCAATAAAGTAACTTCCTTGTAAGCTTGTTCTTTCATCACGCGGATTTCTTTCAGGATGCTTTCCACATCCCGGCTTCGTTCACGTCCGCGAGTATAAGGAACAATGCAGTAGGTACAAAAATTGTTGCAGCCCCGCATGATGGAAACAAATCCCGAAATTTTCACACCGGAAATTTTCAGCGGAATAACATCTTTATATGTTTCCGTAGTTGAAAGTTCTACGTTGATTGCTTTCTCTCCTTTTTCGACCGTCGCAATCAAATGAGGTAAATCCAGGTAAGAATCCGGCCCTACGACCAGATCGGCATGATGATTCGTAATCAGCTCTTCTTTTACCCTTTCGGCCATGCAGCCCAATACGCCGACAATTAATTTTTTATTTTTTTTCTTCAAGGATTGAAAAAA
>JAISXN010000110.1 GCA_031270525.1 Candidatus Symbiothrix sp.
GCCGAAGCCATCTCCCGCAACTGAATACGCGAAATACCGAACTGGCGAACGTATCCTTTCGGACGGCCTGTAATTTTGCAACGGTTGTGCAAACGAACGGGCGACGCATTCTTAGGCAAAGCCTGCAATGCTTCATAGTTACCTTCTTTTTTCAGTTGCGCTCTTTTTTCCGCATATTTGGCAACTAATTTTGCCCGTTTTACCTCACGGGCTTTCATTGATTCTTTAGCCATATCTTACTCTTTTTTAGCATTTTTAAAAGGTAATCCAAATTCCTTCAACAAGGCGTAACCTTCTTCATCCGTTCGCGCCGAAGTTACGAAGGTTATATTCATTCCCAATATTTTCGTAATATTATCGATATTTATTTCCGGAAAAATGATTTGTTCCTGAATACCAAGGGTATAATTACCTCTTCCGTCCAACTTGCTTTCGATGCCTTTGAAGTCGCGAATACGCGGTAAAGCTACGCGCACCAATCTTTCAAGAAATTCGTACATTAGTTCACGACGAAGCGTTACCATCGCTCCGATAGGCATTTTCCTGCGTAACTTGAAGTTGGAAATATCTTTCCGCGAAATCGTTGCTACCGCTTTCTGGCCTGTAATGGTCGTCAATTCCTGAACGGCGACATCAATAATTTTTTTGTCGGCAACTGCTATTCCCAGACCTTGGTTGATTACTATCTTTTTCAGTACCGGAACCTGCATGACGGAGGTGTAATTAAATTCCTTCATCAATGCGGGAACTATCTTTTCCTGATATTCTTTCTTGAGATTTGCTGTATTGCTCATTACTTAATTTCCTCCCCTGATTTTTTAGAATAACGGACCAATACTCCTTTTGAATTCAATTTGCGACCAATACGCGTCGGTTTTCCATTTTTCGGATCCAACACATTCAAATTCGAAATATGAACGGGAGCTTCTTTCTTCTGGAATCCTCCCTGAGGACTCTTTGCATTCGGTTTTGTGGCTTTTGAAACCATGTTAACCCCTTCGACAAGAGCGCGTTGCTTTTCGACAAACATTTTCAGGACACGACCTGTTTTGCCTTTGTCTTCGCCGGTATTAACATAAACCGTATCTCCTTTTTTAATATGTAACTTACTCATACTTTTTTGAATTACGAATTACGAATTACGAATTACGAATTGTTTTGTTTCACTCACAATGACATAATTCTCAATTCTCAATTCTCAATTATTAATTCTCATAAAACTTCAGGCGCTAAAGAAACAATTTTCATGTTTACGGCACGAAGTTCGCGGGCAACGGGGCCGAAGATACGGCTACCGCGGATTTCACCGGCATTGTTCAACAACACGCAAGCGTTGTCGTCGAAACGGATGTAGGAACCGTCGGCACGGCGAATTTCTTTTTTCGTGCGTACGATGATTGCTTTAGATACTGCACCTTTCTTAACATCACTCGAAGGGATCACATTTTTGACAGCTACGACAATTACATCCCCAACAGAAGCGTAACGTCTTTTCGTTCCGCCCAATACACGGATACAAAGCACTTCCTTCGCTCCGGAGTTATCGGCTACTGCAAGCCTTGATTCTTGTTGTATCATAATTACTTAGCTTTTTCTATGATTTCCACTAAACGCCATCTCTTGGTTTTGCTCAAAGGACGAGTTTCCATGATTTTTACGGTATCGCCGATATTACATTCATTTTTTTCGTCATGAGCATGGAATTTCTTCGTTTTACTCACGAATTTTCCGTAGATAGGGTGTTTTTCTTTCCATTTTACAGCAACGGTAATGGATTTGTCCATTTTATTACTGGAAACAACGCCTATTCTTTCTTTTCTTAAATTTCTAATTTCCATTTCTGTCGCTCATTTACTTGTTGTTAATTTCCCTTTGACGCAATTCGGTTTTCATACGCGCAATTTCCCTGCGTGAGCGGGTGATGATTGCCGGACTATCCAAGGGCGAAATACTGTGATTGATTTTCTTTTGCTCATAAGCTTTCGTTTCAACCGCCAACCTTTCTTTCAATTCCTGAGTAGTTAAATCTCTGATTTCTGCAATTTTCATAGGACTCACACATTTTCGTTATTAAAATCATAATCATGTCTTACGACAAACTTCGTTGTTACGGGAAGTTTTTGGGCTGCAAGCCTCAAAGCTTCTTTTGCGACTTCAAATGTAACGCCTTCTATTTCAAAGATAATGCGTCCCGGAGTGACCGGAGCGACAAATCCTTCAGGGGCGCCTTTACCTTTACCCATGCGCACTTCAGCCGGCTTTTTAGTAATCGGTTTATCGGGAAATATTCTCACCCATACTTGACCTTGACGTTGCATATAACGGGTTACGGCGATACGGGCAGCTTCGATCTGACGTCCCGTAATCCATTTCGATTGCAACGTTTTTATACCAAATGAACCGAATGCCAACTGATTACCTCTTTGGGCATTGCCTTTCATCCGGCCTTTTTGCGACCTTCTGAACTTTGTTTTTTTCGGTTGTAACATTTTTTTTTAATTAAGAATTGAGAATTGAGAATGTGTAACGGACATGATCAATTCTTAATACTTTTATTATTTTATTTATTCATTATTTTTTCGTTCATGATTCAAATATTTTTTTTATCGACGGCGTAAATGTCCTCCCATCACTCATTTTGACCGTCACCTTCAGTTCGTGTTCTTTCGACAGATCGGGTTGTTGCTCAAAAACTAAAAAAGAGTTCCAATCTACTAAAATTAAATCTTCACTTGTCAGTTCCGATAACTTTTTATCTATCGGATGATAACACGATGCTTCATTCTGATTAACTTGCTGTCTTAATGACTTTTCGCATTGAAAACTTTCAGGCAAATCACGTTCCCAATCAAAAGTGTTTTTATAACCGCTAATAATATAGGGATACAAAGATACTGAAAGAAAACGAATAATATCGTTCAAAGACGAATTGGCCGGATGTTGTGCATCAAAATCAGCATTGCTTACCACATCAATCGAAACAATATCACCCTTGAAGCTAAATCCCCAGTCCGGGACGGCAATATAATCTCTTTTTTTATTATAACTCATATCGTTATGCAATACGCACAAACTATCGTATATGACTTTTTCTTTTCCTTTTGAATCCCATCCACACAGCCAAACTCTGCCTGACCCTTCAAGAGCAATATTTCCGGAACCGCTTATTTTCAGAGCAATTCCCGCATAATTGTAGTATCCCGTTATATACGAACGGAATTTACGTGTCTGAACGACATCGCAACCCGCAACCAATATTGCTAATCCTACTAAAAATAATGCTCTTTTTTTCATGATGGGATCGGGTGATTTGGGTGATTATAAGTTATTGTCCCTTATTAATTTATTTTTTCTCTCCGGGAGGCCTGCGGTTTCTCCTGTCACCTCTGTCCCGATCTCTTCTGTCGCCGCGTCCGCCACCTCTGTCGTTTCTGTCGCCACGACCGATTTCTTTTGCAGAGGCAAATTGCGGGGCAAGGTCACGTTTGCCGTAAACTTCCCCACGGCAAATCCAGACTTTAATTCCCAGCAAGCCGACTTTCGTAAGGGCTTCGCCCAAAGCGTAGTCGATATCTGCCCGTAAAGTATGCAACGGTGTTCTTCCTTCCTTATACATTTCCGAACGCGCCATTTCGGCTCCGTTCAAACGACCTGAGATTTGTATCTTGATACCTTCGGCGCCCATGCGCATCGTCGATGCGATAGCTGTTTTGATAGC
>JAISXN010000153.1 GCA_031270525.1 Candidatus Symbiothrix sp.
GCTTCTGTCCGGGCAGCTTTTCTTGTTCCGAACCACGGAAACATCTGCATCAGCTTAATATCTGCAACTTGTTTCCCGTCAATGATTTCCATCGGCTGAAGGAAAAAGCCGAAATCCAACTGCGGGTCTTGTAAAGCGCCCGCCTGGGGGACTTTCTGCAAAGCCGCCTGATAAACCAGGAAATCAGCCTTCACACCCGGATTATTTTCTGCTGCAATTTGCAGGTAGCCGGGCAGAGAATCCGTTTGAGTAAAAGCTGCGAGGCTTATTTGTAATAATAAAATTGTTGTTGTTATTTTTTTCATATTGCTTTACCCTCCCTCCACCAGCATTGTAAGACCGGCACTACAAACATTGTCATACTTTGAATCAACATACCTCCGAAAGTCGGAATAGCCATCGGCACCATAATATCGGCGCCTTTGCCGGTTGAAGTCAGCACCGGCAGAAGTGCAATAAGCGTAGTGGCTGTGGTCATCGCCGCAGGACGGACGCGTTTCAGACCGGCATATACGACAGCTTCACGGATTTCGTTTCTCGTCTGCGGATTCCGCTCAAGAAATATATCGTGAATATAAGTTCCCATCAGCACGCCGTCGTTGGTGGCAATACCGAACAAAGCGATAAAACCTACCCAAACGGCAATACTCAAATTAATCGGGTGCATCTGAAACAAATCCCGCACATTTTCCCCGCCAACGGAAAAATTCATGAACCACGGCTGTCCGTAAAGCCACAACAAAATAAATCCGCCGGCGAAAGCGACAAACACGCCCGAAAAGTGTATCAACGAAGCGGTTACTGTACGAAATTGGAAATAAAGCACCAGCAAAATAGTCAGCAAACAAAGCGGAATAACGATAAGCAAACGATTGGCTGCCCGTTGCTGTTGCTCGTAATTGCCGGCAAATTTATAAGATACTCCTGCCGGAAGTTTCAATTCGCCCGAACCGGTTTTTTCTTTCAATAATTGACCGGCTTCCCGCACTACATCTACTTCTGCCTTGCCCGACTGTTTGTCGAAAATCACATAACCGGTCAGGAAAGTATTCTCGCTTTGAATCATCTGTGCGCCTTTGGTATATACGATATCTGCAACTTCGCTCAAAGGTATTTGCGCGCCGGTTGCCGCCGGAATCAGGAGACGCGACAGAGCTTCCGGGTCATCGCGCAATTCGCGGGGATAGCGCAGGCGAACAGGAAAACGTTCGCGTCCTTCAACCGTAGTAGTCAGAGTCATTCCGCCAACGGCCGATTCAATAACTTCCTGTAAATCGGCGACAGTCATCCCGTAACGCGCCATATTCTGCCGGTTCAATTTGATTTCGATATAGGGCGTACCGACCGCACGGTCGTAAAACACGGTAGAAGGCAGAATGGACGGCGATTCTTTCAATGCCGTTTCCAAGGCTTTACCGGCTTGTTCAATACTCTCCAAATCAGGTCCCGATACTTTCAAACCCATGGGTGCACGCATCCCTGTCGAAAGCATAACCAACCGGGCTTCAATCGGTTGCAGCTTTGGCGATGAAGTCAGCCCGGGTAAGTGCGAAACATTCACAATCTCCTGCCAGATATCATTTGTATGCTTAATCTGCGGTCGCCATTGACGGAAATAATTGCCCCAACGGTCGGGAATCAAACTGTCGGCGGGAATCAGCCGGAAACCGTCGCCGGGATTGTAAACCGCGCCGTTTTTCAATACAAATTCACCTTTGGAATTGGTTTTGAAACGCATCCGGCGGCCGTCTTCGTCTAAGATATATTCGGAGCGGTAATTGATGGTGTTTTCAAACATCTGCACCGGCGCAGGGTCAAGTGCAGAATTGACGCGCCCCCACTTGCCGACGGTCATTTCTACTTCAGGAATGGAGCTGATACGCTTATCCACTGTTTCAATCAGTTCCAGGTTCCGTTCGATACCGGTATGCGGCATACTTGTCGGCATGAGCAGGAATGAACCTTCGTCGAGGCTCGGCATAAATTCCTCGCCCATTCCCCGCCAGATACACAGTCCGAGAATCAAAGTAATGGTAGGTATCAGCATGAATTTCCAGCGATTGGCAAGACACCACCGCAAAATACGTTCGTAGAAAATCACTAACGACCACAAAATAGCGAGAATAACACCGATAGCAATCACCACAAACACAAAGTTCAGAGAAAAACCTGCTCCTGCGCCGATGGGCAACCATTCGGCGGTGAGGTAGAGAGTGGCTATTATCAGGACGGCGATGGTAATTATTGCTTTGCCTTTTTTTGACTTTAAAGTCTTTAAAGTCTTTAAGGTCTTTAAGGACTTTAAAGTTTTTCCTCCCCGAATGGAAAACACCCAATAAGCAATCGTCGGCAAAAGCGCAAACCCAAGCAAAAACGCCGAGACAAGCGCAAATGTTTTGGTGTACGCCAGCGGCTTGAAGAGCTTTCCTTCCTGCGCCTGCATAACGAAGACGGGAAGAAAACTGATGATTGTCGTCATCATTCCGGTAGATAAAGCGCCGGAAACTTCTTTGGTGCTTTCATAAATCAATTCCGGCGTGGGGGCGTTGTCAGCCGGCATTTTCTTCAGAATATTCTCCACAATCACTACCCCGACGTCCACCATCACCCCGATGGCTATCGCAATACCCGACAATGCGACAATATTTGCGTCCACGCCTGTGTAACGCATGATGATAAAGGCGGCAAGCACGGCTATCGGTAACAGCCCCGAAATAATCGCCGAAGCCCGCAGGTTGAAAACCAATACGATTACGACAATAATACAAATCAATATTTCATGCGTCAAAGCGGTTTCAAGCGTCCCAATCGTTTCTTTAATAAGCCCCGAACGGTCGTAAAACGGCACAACCGTTACTTTCGATACCGTGCCGTCCGCCAATTTTTTCTGAGGAAGTCCGGCCGACATTTCTTCAATTTTGTCTTTGACATGGTTAATCACTTCCATCGGATTGGAGCCGTAGCGGGCAACGACCACGCCGCCAACGGCTTCCACGCCTTCTTTATCCAATCCTCCGCGACGGGTAGCCGGACCAAAATTCACCAGGGCTACATCTTTGATTCTCACCGGAATACCTTCGCGTACCGTGATAACCGCTTCTTCCAAATCGGACAGGTTTTTGATGTAACCCAAACCGCGCACTACATATTCGGCTTTGTTCAACTCAATGGTTTCCGCGCCTGTGTCGAGATTGCTTTTTTGCACAGCGTTCATCACATCCATCACCGAAACATTGTATGCACGCATCGCATTGGGATTGATTTCAACCTGATATTCTTTTACAAAACCGCCGACGGATGCGACTTCCGACACGCCTTCGGCCGACGAAAGCGAATATTTGACATAAAAATCCTGAATAGTGCGCAATTCATCGGGACCCCAACCTCCGGCCGGTTTTCCCGTTTCGGGATTCCGGCCTTCCAAAGTGTACCAAAAGACTTGTCCCAAGGCCGTAGCGTCGGGACCTAAAGCCGGTTGAACGCCTTCGGGCAACATTCCCGAAGGCAAGGAATTGAGTTTTTCCAATATCCGCGAACGACTCCAATAAAATTCTACATTGTCGTCGAAAATAATGTAAATGAACGACATGCCGAACATGGACGAACTGCGGATTGTTTTCACGCCCGGAATACCGAGCAACGAGGTCGTGAGCGGATAAGTTATCTGCTCCTGAATATCTTTGGGCGAACGTCCCATCCATTCGGTAGCGACAATCTGCTGATTTTCACCGATATCGGGAATAGCATCCACCGGCGCAGGGTCGGAGGGCAATATGCCTTTGCGCCAGTCAAAAGGGGCAACCGAAATGCCCCATAACAGGATAATAATTAATAATAATGCTGTTATTAACCTGTTATCAAGAAAATATTTGATAAGTTTGTTGAGCATTTTTAATTTTTGAATTAAAGTGGAAATGAGTTTACTTGTTAACTTGTTAACTCGTTTATTTATTTCAACTTAAATCCTGTAAATGCAAATCAAGTGGCGCAATTCTGCGCTATACCGCGCCAAACCGCCTGGGGGAAAGACTTGTTGTAATGAAAGATTATCTTTGCACGGAAAAATCAAATCGTCGCTCACGGCAAAGAATACCGGTTGTGGGAAAGGAGGCGCTTGAATATCCGTATCTGTCTGGTGAATAGAAAATGAATCGGTTTTAATTTGTAAGAATTTGTTGGAACAACAACCCGGACGGTTTTTTTCGCAACAAGATTTCGGCAAATCCTTTTTGACAAAACTCACGGAATGTAATTCACCTTTGCAATAATGAAAGGCAATTGACGGCTGAACGGCTGTCAAAAACATACCAATGAGCATTATAAAAGATATTGTCCGTTTCATATTTTAGTGTATAACCTC
>JAISXN010000227.1 GCA_031270525.1 Candidatus Symbiothrix sp.
TTTTACTTGGAATTTCCATGATTTTCATATAATTTTGCAACTCAAATGCAGTTATAAATTAATATAAATTAACATTTTAACAGTAAGATAAATGAAAAAAGGTTTGATTATTTTAGGAATAATCGTCGTAATCGCAATTATTCTTTATTCCTCAATCAAGGGAACTTACAACTCTATGGTAACGAAAGACGAGGCGGTGGACGCCGCTTGGGCGCAAGTAGAAAATGCTTATCAACGCAGGGCTGACCTTATCCCGAATCTGGTAAATACGGTCAAAGGCTATGCCGCACACGAGAAAGAAACGTTGGAAGGCGTTATCGAAGCCCGCGCCAAAGCTACGGCAGTAAATATCAATCCTTCGGACCCGCAATCTTTACAGCAATTTCAACAATCTCAAGAACAGTTGAGTTCCGCATTAAGCCGCTTGATGGTGGTCGTGGAACAATATCCCGACTTGAAAGCCAATCAGAACTTTTTGGATTTGCAAGCGCAACTCGAAGGAACTGAAAACCGGATTTCCGTTGAACGGCAGAAGTTTAACGAATCTGCACGGGATTTTAACACCTACATTCGCAGTTTCCCCCGCAACATTTACGCAAGTGTCTTTAATTTCGAAAAGAAAGCATATTTCCAAGCTCAGGCAGGAGCCGAAAAAGCGCCGGAAGTTAAATTTTGACAAAATCATGGACGCAAAACATTTTTTTTCCGACGAAGAAAAAGAGCGTGTTATCGAAGCTATTCGGGCAGCCGAATTGGAAACTTCGGGTGAAATTCGCGTGCATCTCTCGTCGGATTCGTGCCGTTCCGGAGTTCTGAATTGCGCCGCTCATTGGTTTGAAAAGCTGAAAATGCACAAAACCGAATTGCGTAACGGCATTTTATTTTTCTTGTCGGTCAAAGACCGGCAATTCGCCATCATCGGCGACGCAGGTATCAATAGCTGTGTACCGGAAGATTTTTGGGAAGACATTAAAGATAAGATGTCTACCCGATTCAAAAACGGCCTTTTTGCCGAAGGTTTAAACGAAGGGATACGCATAGCGGGAAATCGGCTGAAAGCGCATTTTCCCAGACAAACGGATGACGTTAACGAGTTGTCCGACGATTTATCATTTAGTTGAAAACAATGAAAAAATTTTTACTCTTCATATCGACAGTATTATTTGCTGTTCAGGCGTATGCGCAAGGCATACCCGATCCGCCCAATCCTCCGCGTTTAGTAAACGATTTTGCCGGCGTATTGACATCCGACCAGGTCAACCGGCTGGAATCGGAATTAGAGGCTTTTGCCCGGAGTACCACAACACAAATTGTCGTTGTCACCGTTCCCTCGCTCGACGGCCATGATATTGCCGGTTATTCTTTCAAATTAGGAGAAAAATGGGGTGTAGGGCAAAAAGGCAAAAATAATGGTGTGGTAATTATTTTCAAACCGAAAACCGAACGCGAATCGGGTAGGGCATTTGTCGCTGTCGGGTATGGTTTGGAGGGAACTATTCCCGACGCTATTGCCAACCGCATTGTGGACAACGAAATGATTCCGCATTTTAGGGAAGGCAATATCTATGGCGGTTTGTCGCAAGCTTGTAAGGTAATCATGTCGCTCGCGAGCAAAGAATTTACCGCTCAGGAATATGAGGAAAAAACCTCGGACGGAGCCGGCGAAATTTTTGCTGCTATTTTTTTGTTTTTTATCATCCTGATCATTATAGGAATCTCAACTGCCAAAAACCGGAATCAAAATTATACGGTGGGAGATTCTAAAGGAAACATACCGTTTTGGATATTAATGTCGATGCTTGGTAACTCCGGAAGCCGCAACAGTAAAGATTGGGACAATTTTACCCATGGAAGCGGTGGATTTGGCGGCAGAGGCGGAGGAGGTTTTGGCGGATTTGGTGGCGGAAGCTTCGGTGGGGGAGGCGCCGGCGGGAGTTGGTAAGCCTGACAAGATGGATTTCCGCCTACGCGGGAAACAGCGTTCGGCGGAGCCAATGACAAAACGTTTTTTAGTTAATGTACAAAATACGATATTTAATATGTTAAATTTCAGTAAATTATACGATTTCTCACCATAAAAATTTGGTTTATAAAAAATATTGATTACATTTGTAGCCTAATTAATACCAACAGAAAAATAGTAAGAGAAAAGTATGGATTTGGCTTTCATGAAAACGCACGTTTCGGTGGATTGCGTCATATTTGGTTTTGATAAAGACCAATTATATGTCTTGTTAGTCCGGCGGAATACTTTAGGCGACAGCGGAAAAAGTTTGAAACTTCCCGGAAGTTTGATCTATCAACCGGAGGACGCCAACGAAGCAGCAAGCCGTGTTCTGAACGAACTGACCGGTATCCGCAAGATGAAATTAAAACAATTCAAAACCTTTACTTCTCCGATGCGCACAGCCGACAATGATGATGTAAACTGGCTGGAATACGAATACCACAACAAAATTGACCGGTTAATAACGATTGCTTATCTTTCTTTATGCAAAATTACCCGCAAATTAAATGTGGTTTCCAAATACGCTACGGTTGAATGGCGACCCGTCAATCAGTTGCCTAAAATGCCATTCGACCACAATCAAATTGTAGAAGAATCATTAAGAGAAATCCGGAATTGGGTTGAATATGAACCGGATACTTTATTCGAACTATTGCCTGCAAAGTTTACAATAACCGAATTTAGGCTTCTGTATGAGGCGATTTACAACCGGAACTATGATGCCCGGAATTTCCACAAGAAAATGGCGCAAATAAAATTTATTCTTCCTTTAGATGAATATCAACAAAACGTAAAACACAGGGCTGCAAGATATTACAAATTTGATAGAGTGACGTACAATAAACAAAGAATTGGAATGTAAAAAAAAATATATTATGTATTTATTAGGATTTGATGTAGGAAGTTCATCGGTGAAAGCCTGTTTGGTTGAAGCCGAATCGGGGAAAATCGTCGCTCAGGATTTTTTCCCGAAAGTAGAAATGCAGATTATTGCCGAAAAACCAGGTTGGGCGGAGCAAAATCCCGAATCCTGGTGGGCAAACCTTAAATTGGCCAACGAATCGGTTTTGAAACAGTCGGGCGTAGCTGCCGAAGAAATCAAAGCCATCGGAATCTCCTGGCAAATGCACGGATTGGTCTTGGTTGACAAAAACAAACAGGTGCTGCGGCCTTCGATTATCTGGTGCGACAGCCGTGCTGTTTCCTATGGAGAAAAGGCTTTCCAGGCCATCGGAAAAGAAGCTTGCCTCTCGCATTTGTTAAATTCTCCCGGAAATTTTACAGCCGCTAAATTAGCATGGGTCAAGGAAAATGAACCTCAGATTTACGAACAAATCGACAAACTCATGTTACCCGGCGACTATATTGCGATGAAACTGACCGATACAATCAGCGTAACGGTCGAAGGTTTATCCGAAGGCATTTTTTGGGATTTCAAAGCAAACAAATTGTCGGATGCCGTGCTGAATTATTTTGGTTTTGACCGCAGCTTTATCCCTGAAATTGTACCGACTTTCGGAGTGCAAGGACTTGTAACGGCTGCCGTTGCCAAAGAATTGGGTTTGAAAGAAGGAACCCCTGTTTGTTACCGTGCCGGCGATCAGCCTAATAATGCATTGTCACTGAACGTGTTCAATCCCGGAGAAGTGGCTTCTACGGCAGGTACTTCCGGTGTGGTTTACGGTGTTTTAGACCAAGTCAACTACGACCCATTGTCAAGGGTGAATACTTTTGCACATGTCAATCATTCGCCGGAACAAACCCGGTTGGGTGTTTTACTGTGCATTAACGGTACGGGAATACTCAATTCGTGGGTCAGGAAAAATATTGTTACGCAGGGACTTTCTTACAATGATATGAACGTGTTGGCTTCACAATCTCCGGTCGGCAGTAAAGGTTTGACTGTTATTCCGTTTGGGAACGGAGCGGAACGAATTCTGGAAAATCGCGAAACAGGATGTTCCATTCACGGTATCAATTTTAATATTCACAATCAGGCGGATATAATCCGCGCTGCGCAGGAAGGAATTGTTTTCTCATTCCAGTACGGCATGGAAATTATGAAAGG
>JAISXN010000105.1 GCA_031270525.1 Candidatus Symbiothrix sp.
CAAGATGGAATATATTTTCTCAACTTACAAACCCCATTGTGTTTATCATGCAGCGGCCTACAAACACGTTCCCATGATGGAAGACCATCCGTGCGAAGCCGTTCAGACCAATGTATTAGGCTCTAAAAACGTAGCGGATATGGCCTTGGCTTACAATGCAGAAAACTTTGTAATGATTTCGACCGATAAAGCCGTCAATCCCAGTAGCATAATGGGCGCTTCCAAACGAATTGCGGAAATTTACATTCAAGCTTTATCCAGCCATTCGTCGACCCGCTTCATTACCACCCGGTTTGGAAACGTATTGGGTTCAAACGGATCGGTGATTCCTTTATTTGAAAAACAAATCAAAGAAGGCGGCCCGGTAACGGTAACCAATCGCGATATCATCCGTTATTTCATGACTATTCCCGAAGCTTGCAGCCTGGTACTCGAAGCCGGTAATTTCGGAAAAGGCGGGGAAATTTTTATTTTCGACATGGGTGAACCGGTCAAAATAAGGGAAATGGCCGAAGAGATGATTCGTTTATCCGGTTTTGAACCGTATAAAGATATTGATATCATATTCACCGGACTTCGTCCGGGAGAAAAACTATACGAAGAACTATTGTACGATAAAGAAACCCATAACCCAACTTATAACAAAAAAATTATGGTCAGAAACGTACGCGAACAAAACATCAAAGAAATATTACCTCTGTTAAACCAACTAATCGAAACTTCATACACGTGTAACAAAATGGAAATTGTGAAGTGCATGAAACAGATCGTATCGGAATTTAAAAGTATCAATTCGGAATATGAAATATTGGATAAACATTGATCCCATTATATAATGTATAACTACTTTATTAGGTGATTGAAAAAGAATTTTTCGTATCTTTGCAAAAATAATTTTTAATCATTTTCTATGAATATAGCAATTGTTGGTACCGGTTATGTCGGTTTGGTTACCGGAGCTTGTTTCTCCGAAATGGGTATTAATGTAACATGCGTGGACGTGGATTCCATTAAAATACAAAAACTAAACCAAGGACTTATCCCTATTTACGAGCCCGGTTTGGAAGACCTGGTAACAAAAAATTTCAAAGCAGGGAGACTGAAATTTACAACCGATTTAAATTCTTGCCTTAACGAAATTGAAGTGCTTTTCAATGCGGTAGGAACCCCGCCCGACGAAGACGGAAGCGCTGATTTGCGTTATGTATTGGATGTAGCCCACACTGTCGGAAAAAACATCGACAAATACCTTTTGGTCGTCACCAAAAGCACGGTGCCTGTCGGTACTGCCGCCAAAGTGAAAACCGTAATTCAGGAAGAATTAGACAAAAGAGGTGTATCCATTCCTTTTGACGTCGCTTCCAATCCCGAATTTCTGAAAGAAGGAACAGCCATCAAAGATTTCATGGGACCCGACCGGGTTATTGTCGGTACGGAAAGCGAAAAGGCGAAGAACCTGATGGAACGTTTATACAAACCATTCACCCTGAATCATTACCGGATGATATTCACCGATATTCCTTCGGCCGAAATGATTAAATACGCGGCAAACGCCATGCTGGCTACCCGGATTTCTTTCATGAACGATATTGCCAATCTCTGCCAATTGGTGAAAGCGGATGTAAATATGGTTCGTAGCGGAATCGGATCGGATTCGCGGATAGGAAGCAAATTTCTGTATCCGGGATGCGGTTACGGCGGCTCCTGTTTCCCGAAAGACGTAAAAGCTTTGATAAAAACTGCCGCCCAAAACGGTTATGAGATGCAGGTACTGAAAGCAGTGGAAGCGGTAAACGAAAATCAAAAATCCATCTTATTCAAAAAGTTACAAAAAATATTCAATAACGATTTCTCGGGAAAAACAGTCGCATTGTGGGGATTGGCTTTCAAACCGGAAACCGACGATATGCGGGAAGCGCCATCGTTGGTTTTGATCGATCTGCTCCTGAAAGCCGGTTGCAATATCCGTGTTTACGACCCTGTGTCAATGGACGAATGTATGCGAAGATTGGGCGACAAGGTAACTTATTCACGCGACATGTACGATGCGGTTTTGGATGTGGACGCCATGTTGCTTCTGACCGAATGGAAAGAGTTTCGTATGCCTGCTTGGGAGGTTTTGAAAAAAGTGATGAAAAATCCAGTAATCGTCGACGGACGAAATATTTACGATAAAAATGAAATGAAAGCCACAGGTTTTATTTATGAGAATATTTAACGCCCTAAAAAATTATGATTAATCAAGAACTAATCAATCCTAAAAGCATTGTAGTCGTAGGCGGCTCCAATAAAACATCCAAACCCGGAGGAAATTGTCTCCGCAACATCTTAAACGGAAAATACAAAGGTGAACTGTATGTCGTAAACGCAAAAGAAACCGAAGTTCAAGGAGTGAAAAGTTATCCGAGCGTTCATGATATTCCGCAGACCGATTTAGCGATTATTGCCATACCGGCAAGCGCTTGCTTGGAAACCGTCACGGTTTTGGCACAGGAAAAAGGAGTGAAAGCTTTTATTATGTTCACGTCCGGATTTGGGGAAGAAACAACCGAAGGGGGCGCGTTGGAAAACCAGATTGTAAAAACGGTTAACGACGCAGGCGCTTGTTTGATTGGCCCGAACTGCATTGGGATGTTTAACCGTAACCACCATAGTTTATTTACTTTACCGATTCCGGAAATGGATCCGAAAGGAGTAGATATGGTATCCAGTTCGGGGGGAACCGCTTTGTTCATCATGGAATCTTCGATCCGGATGGGACTGCGTTTCAATTCCGTCTGGTCGATTGGAAACGGTTCACAGGTTTCGGTCGAAGACGTTCTGGAATACATGGACGAAACGTTTGACCCTGAAAAAGATTCTCTAATCAAACTGCTATACATCGAAAGCGTCAAAGACCCAGACAAATTGCTTGAACGTACAAGTTCGTTGATTCGCAAAGGTTGCCGGATAGCAGCCATTAAATCAGGAACTTCGGAATCCGGCATGAGAGCGGCTTCGTCCCACACAGGCGCTATGGCTAATCCCGATCTGGCCGTAGAAGCTTTGTTCCGCAAAGCCGGAGTAGTGCGGTGTTACAGTCGCGAAGAATTGGCAACCGTAGGCGCGGTGTTCACCCTGAAAGAATTAAAAGGAAATAACATCGGTATTGTGACTCATGCCGGCGGCCCGGCGGTTATCCTGACGGACGCTCTGGCCAAGGGTGACATGGAAATTCCACAATTATCGGGAACGCCTTTGGCTAATAAGCTGAAAGCGCAATTACTTCCCGGTTCGTCCGTCAGCAATCCGATCGACATTATCGGGACCGGCGGCCCCGAACATTTAGCTATCGCGATTGATTATTGCGAACATAAATTTACCAATATCGACGGAATTGCGGTTATTTTCGGCAGCCCCGGATTGACCCGCGTTTATGAGGCTTACGAAGTGCTTGACCATAAGATGAAAACCTGCGCCAAACCGATTTTCCCCATTCTCCCTTCGGTGAGTACAGCTTGGGACGAAACCGATTTCTTTGTCAAAAAAGGACATGTGAACTTCAGCGACGAGGTTGGTTTGGCTAACGCTTTGATTCGAGTATTGAAAACCCCAAAACCTTTGGCTAATAATCTGGAATTAAAAGGAGTAGATGTTCCTCAAATCCGAAGGATTATCGACGGTATTAAAAGTTCGGGATATATTCCTTCCAAATCCATTCAGGAATTATTCAAGGCGGCAAGCATTCCGATGGTCGAAGAAATTGTTTCGAACGATTGGGAAGAAATCTGCAATTTTGCTGAAAAAGCAGGTTATCCGGTTGTAGCCAAAGTCGTTGGTCCGCTTCATAAATCAGATGTGGGAGGCGTTGTGCTGAACATTCGCTCTTCGGAACACTTACAGTTTGAGTTTTTACGCCTGATGGAAATACCCAATGCTACGGCCGTAATGGTTCAGCCGATGTTGAAAGGCGTCGAACTGTTTGCCGGCGCCAAGTACGAAGAAAAATTCGGACATATTGTGCTTTGCGGGTTAGGCGGCATTTTCGTGGAAATTTTCAAGGACGTTGCTTCCGGTTTGGCGCCTTTGGCGATGGAAGAAGCTTTGTCGATGATTCGTTCGCTGAAAGGTTACAAAGTTTTCCAGGGCGCTCGCGGACAAAAAGGCATCAACGAACAGCAATTTGCACGGATTATCGTCCAGCTTTCGGCCTTGCTACGGTTTGCTTCGGAAGTAAAAGAATTGGATATCAATCCTTTGTTGGCGACGGAAAACGGGATTATTGCCGTGGATGCGAGGGTACGGATAGAGAAGGCTTAACTTCCTCCAACCGGATAATCTTCAAAACCTCTTCCCCTGTCCCAATCCTGTAACCGGACGAAGAAAATAAAATTCCACCATTACCGGAAAGATATAAAGTCAACGGAAAATTATCTCCCAAGTCGAGTTGCAAAGCGCCGGCGGCGGCTTTTAACAGTGCGTCGTCGACACTCCATTGCGTTTGTTCCGGCAAGCCTTTAAATACCGATGCGTCGAATCCTTTGCTGACTTTATCTCCCGGAATCACAAATAAAACGCCCCCGCCCCAGTTTTCAAGCGCTTGCCGGACGGCGGGAAGGTCTTGAAGAATGTGTTTCGAAGGTTCTTTCCCCGGATCAACAAAGCAAAGCATCAAACCTTTTCCGTTTGATAATTCTTTCAGACTGGTTTTGGATTGGTCGTTCAGCACAACAACCGAGTTCATATCGACAATTCCCTTTACCAACAATTTATTTTCTAAATGCGGCATCTTAATTTCCATTTTTTGAACCGTATTTCCTTTCAATTCAAAATATTTTGCGGAAACGGTAACCGAACCGTCATTGGCGCGGCTTCCAATCATCAAACGGTAATAGCCTTCGTCCAAATCCAAAGTGTAAGGAAAATGGGCTGTGACCGGATTCCCTTCCAAATCCAGGGTCCGGAATTCCCCGTCTTTAAAATAAGCTAAAGTGTAATGCGTGTAATAACCCGGTTTTACCACATTGCTTGTTGCGTTTCCGAGCGTGATTTTCCCTTTGGGCAGATTGACTGCGGCGGACGATTCTTTTTTAAAAGCGACATCAATCCAATTTCCGTTTTCGGAATATTGCGGTTTACCGGTCGCCGGTTCGATTCGGGCGGGGATTCCGAAACTGCGGCAGGCTGCAACAAAAAAGATATTGCGCGAACGGGCGTCTGCAATTCCTAATTCATATACGCCTTGCGGTGTAATCCGGCAATTGTAATAATTTTCGTCTTCGTTTATTTTAACGTTATTGCTAATGTAATCAATGATATAGCCGACATTTTTGCGAGCTTCCTCCCTGTCTCCGCCGTTTCTTTGCGCTTGCAGAAAAGTTCTCCACGGACGAATCAATTCCGATTCGATGCGCGGCGAAAGAATATAAGTAACAATCTGATTTTCAGGCGTCCCGTCTTTAATTTCCAAAGTTTTTCCGGTTTGCAAATGATTGCTTAAATATTCGGCCGGCGTATCCCGAAGGTCTTTTTGCGACAAAGTGGCTAAAAATGGGAATAATTGGGGATTGCTTTTTTCGTTGGCAATAAAATTCCGGATTTCCTGCCAGTTGCCTTGCGCCACATTCAGGTATTTCCAAACGCCGGCTTTGTCTAATTTTTCACTTTCCGCCCATTGGCCGGCTTGCTCTTGTTGAATAAATGTATTCATGTAAGCCGTTCTGACAGAATCTTCGTAAGCCAGGCGAACCGCATTTTTTGCCATGGCTTCGGGAGAAAGTTTTTTCGCCGGTTGTTCTCCCGGAACGTTCATCACGATTTGTTCTTCGTATTCCGCTCCCGGCCGGCGGTCTAATTTCACAACGGTCGTTTCGTCCGGAATATTCGATTTCGCGTAACCGTATTTATCTTTCAGGCTTGCCCAAATCATCAAATCGCCTTTTCCGGAGATAATTGAAGTCTTTCCGTCCTTATCCGTCGTGTTGGTCGAAACAGGATAAAACTCGGCATAATTGTAAACCATGAATTGGACCTTCGCCCCTTCAACCGGTTGGTTGTTTTCGTCCGTGACCAGCACTTTCACCGGACGCGTTTCGGCGTAATTAGCCAAAAGGTTAATTTTGGAATACAAGGGCATTTCCAGATTTTTTTCCTCCGGACCGGTATATAATCCGAAAACATGGGTATGCACCATCATCGTGCGTTTGGCCGGACCCGTAAACCAGGCAACGTCCAATTCCGGTTCGGGTTCGCACGCGCCCAAATAATGCCACTTACCGTCTACCCAAGCTTCCACCCAGGCGTGATTGTCGTCGGTATGCACCCAGCGGGGCGTGTAACATTGCCGGGCTGGAATACCAACCGCCCGGAGCGCCGCTGCCGTAAAAGTTGATTCTTCGCCGCAACGTCCCCAGGAAGTCCGCACCAAAGCCAAAGGCGCGGAAGTCCGGCCGTCGGTTCCCCGGTAACAGACTTTTTCGTGGCACCAGTGATTGACTTCGAGCACGGCGTCGGCCATGGAAAGGTTTTTGACACGGTCTTTGAGTTCTTCGAAAAAGGCTAATCGAGCCGTATCCAGATATTCGTTATTGACGCGATACACAAGGACAAAATGCCGGAAAATATCTTCGGGAATGGTTTTTCCCCAAGGGAAATAATCCCGCGCCAGAAATGCGGCGTCAACCTGTTTCAGGAAAAATTCGCCGTCATAATCGGCCAGGTCGCACAGAGGCATATATGCGTATAAAAATTTGAGCGCTTCTTTTTGTTCCAAAGTAAGGTTTTCTTTTTCCAGTACGGAAAACAAGGCGTTACCCCGTTTGGCCGCTTCCGTTTTGCGTTTTTCAAATTGTGCGAGCACCTGGTTGCGGTAATCTTCATTTTTTAGAAAGTGCGTTTCTTTTTTTGTGCAGGACACAATCAGTATAGCGGTGAATAACAAAGAGATAAATAATGAACGTTTCATAAGTAATTAATTTTAAGAATTGCTAAGCGAGTGCAAAGTTATAAATTTTTAATAACATTGTAATCGAAAAGGGTGAAATATTGTTTGGGGGTG
>JAISXN010000139.1 GCA_031270525.1 Candidatus Symbiothrix sp.
CTATACTTGCCAACAAAAACAATATCCTTTATCTCAATCTCATTACTTAAATCAAAGAAGACCGTTTTTGATTCCCCCGGATCCAGTTCGTAATGATGCGTATCGTCTTGTTTTGAACCGTTTACGTACATGCTTATTTTTCCCACATCATTGATATTTCCCGTATTGGCCACTTCAACAGCTATTTTCTTCTTATCATACAGCAGGTTATTGGAGATGCTTTTATATGCAAGGACAAAATTAGCTTTGAATGATTGAGAATAATCAATCTTTCCATTGACGCCTTCCGATGAACTCAAGAAACCGACACTGTCCTTAATCCGGTCTTTAGGCACATACGACGGGCTTTTACCGCCGACCATTATTTTATATTCGCCCGGTTCGACCACCCGGTCCATGTTTTCATCAAGCAGCGACAGTTCGTAAGGAGTCAATGTGAAATGAACGGTTTTTGCTTCATCCGGCAAAAGATGTATCCGCTCGAAATTCTTCAATTCCATGATACGGGTTTTTACAGTAGCATACATATCGGTGATATACAGTTGAACGACCTCATCCCCGGCACGCGTTCCGGTATTCCGGACTGTAACTTCTACTTCAACATTTCCGTTTTCCTGTTCCCTGATTTTCAGGTTCGAATAATCGAATGTAGTATAACTTAAACCGAAACCGAATGAATACAAGGGTTTAAATTCCATATCCACATATTCATACCTGCGACCGGAGGTTTTGAAATTATAATAATGTGGCGTCTGTCCTACATGGCGTGGAAAAGTCATCGGCAACCGTCCGGCGGGATTATAATCGCCGAAAATGACGTCAGCAGTTGCTACCCCGCCTTCTTGTCCCGGAAGCCAGTTGACAAGAATAGCGGCGCAATGTTCTGCGGCATACGAAAGGTTATACGGGCGACCGGACTGCAATACCAAAATCACCGGCTTTTGTGTTTCACAGACGGCTTCAAGCAGCTTTTGCTGATAGCCGGGAAGAACCAAAGTCGCATAATCATGGTTCTCTCCGGAAGTATTGACAATACCATTTGCATGTTCACTGGTCGAACAATCGCCCAATACCATGATGACTACATCCGAGTTCTCAGCCGCTTTTTGTGCGGCTTTCCCATTGAAATAATCCGTTTTGAAAAATTCGCAGCCTTTTTCAAAAACCACTTTCGTATTTGCATCAACAGCGGATTTTATTCCGTACAACACCGGTTTAAGTTGTCCTTCCAGCAAACCTTGCGTATAATCACCTGGTTGCAGGTTATCGGCTCCGGGACCAATAACCGCTATGGTTTTTACTGATTTGGACAGGGGAAGAATGTTGTTTTTATTTGCCAACAGTACAATTGATTCCTGCGAAGCCTTGCGAGCCAGTTCCTGATGTCCGGGCGTATTCCATTCCGGATACGATTTATTCCAATCCAGGGGTTTGGACGGATTATTTTCGAAAAGACCACCTTTAAACATCGCTTGCAGCATCGACCGGCAGACATTATCCAAATTCTCCTGGTTCAGTTTTCCCTCTTTGGCTGCCGCTATCACCTCTTTATTATTATATGTATTTCCGCAATTGGTGGCTATACCGGCGGCTAATCCCTGCTCGGCAGCCTCAATAAAGTCTTTTGCCGTATAATGTTTTTGGGCAGTCAGGTTGCCCAATGCGCCGCAATCACTGACAATAAAACCGCTGAAACCCCATTCTTCACGCAGGATGTTTCTCAGTAATTCTTTGCTTCTGGCGACGGGAATGCCTTTGAAATCATTGTACGACATCATAATAGCCTGGCAGTCATATTTCTTTATTACGTCGCGGAACGGGACTAAATGTATTTCCCGCATTTCCCGTTCCGAAAGACCGATATCATGCGAATCGCGACCGCCAAGCGGAGCGCCGTGTATCCCGAAATGTTTGGGCGTTGTCCATAATCCTACCGATTGAAAGCCTCTAATCCAGGCGCCGCCCATTTGACTGACTAAAACAGGGTCTTCTCCATACGTTTCTTCGCAGCGTCCCCACCGCGGATCCTGGGCTACGTCCAATACCGGCGACCATGCCTGAAAAGTATGAGCGGAAGCGGTTTCTTCTCCAATGGTTTGGGCAACGCTTTCCATCAATGTTTTATCCCATGTAGCGCCGAGAGCTATCGACTGGGGAAATACAGTCGCTCCTTTCCCGTATGAAAATCCGTGTATCGCTTCCACTTTGGTAATTGCCGGTATGTTCAAGCGTGGAACGCCCGGAATGCCCCAGCTTTCCCTGATCAGTTCCATTTTTTCTTCATTAGTCATCGCCGCCAATACCATTTCTACCCTTTCTTCTATCGGTAGATTTACATTCAGCCACGGCTTGGAAATATTTGAGCCTTCCGTTGTTTTTTCCTGTTCAACAATATACATGGCAATCTCATTGACGGAATACGGTTTTGAGATGACATTTCCTTTAAAAACAATGATGACATGCGCTCCGTATTTCGGAGCAAATTTCAGATGGAAGGGATTCGTTCCGTTAACCGTATATTTTACCGCATCGCCCGGATTCATCGGGTCGTAGGTAATAAAAATATCAACTAACTTTTCAATCTCTTTTCTGGAAAGGTCATCCGAGCCGATTTCAACTGCATTGACATCTCCCGACGACCGCAAGGCAAACGAAACAGACTGTCCGCTAAATGCGCTGTTTTTATCCACCTTCCACCGGGTTGCAGGATTATTGTCCAGAACAAAAGAAATCGTTTGTTCGTTTACCGTTGCCGTTATAGAAGATACGGACGCTTTATCTCTGGAAAAGGCTGTACCTGTAATAATTAAAAGACAAAATGATAATAAATGCCTTGTTTTCATGCGAATAACTATTTGAATTAATGAGTAATTGTTTTCTTTTTTTTGCAAAGTAAAGAACAAAGGCTTAACAGAACTATTAACAAAAGGCTTAATTTTATTTTTTTTCCAAAAATATATATATTTACCATCATTAATTACAAAATTTGTGGTTAAAATAACAAAAAAATCAGAAAAATGTTGTTATATTGAAAAAAATATGTACTTTTGCGCTGTCTCAGTTAAAATTCGAAGAATTACTCAATGCAAAAACAAAAATTAGCATACGAACTTTTGCTCAACAGTATTATTATTCTCTTGTGGAAAACAAGCTGAAGCGGGTTTGGTATGTGATTGAGTAAATGAAGCCTTTCTCGCGTGTGCGAGGGAGGCTTTTCAATTATTAAAACATACGATGATGGAAAATTTATTTATTTTCGACACAACTTTGCGGGACGGCGAACAAGTTCCGGGTTGTCAGTTAAATACGATTGAAAAGATTCAGGTAGCTCAAGCGCTGGAAAGTCTGGGGGTAGATATAATTGAAGCCGGTTTTCCGGTTTCCAGTCCCGGCGATTTCAATTCGGTAGTAGAAATATCGAAAGCGGTAACCTGGCCGGCAATTTGCGCCCTTACCCGCGCGGTGGAGAAAGATATCGACGTAGCAGCCGAAGCGCTCCGATTTGCCAAACGGAAGCGGATTCACACAGGCATCGGAACTTCGCCTTATCACATCAAGTACAAATTTAATTCCACGCAGGATGAGATTCTCGAACGAGCTATCGCTTGTGTCAAATACGCAAAAAAACAGGTGGAAGACGTGGAATTTTACTGCGAAGATGCCGGTCGCACTGACAATGTGTATCTGGCAAAAGTCACGGAAGCCGTTATCAAAGCCGGCGCTACGGTCGTAAATATTCCGGACACAACGGGCTACTGTCTTCCGTCCGAATACGGCGAAAAAATCAAATTCTTGATGGAAAACGTGAAAGGCATTCAAAACATTGTTCTTTCGACGCACTGTCACAACGATTTGGGAATGGCGACCGCCAATACGATGGCCGGCATTATGAACGGCGCCCGTCAGGTGGAAGTGACCGTCAACGGCATCGGTGAACGCGCCGGAAACACTTCTTTGGAAGAAATAACCATGATTTTGAAAAGCCACAAAGAACTGAATATCAATACGCATATCAATACCCGGAATATCTATCCCGTCAGCCGGATGGTGTCAAGTTTGATGAACATGCCGGTTCAACCCAATAAAGCGATTGTCGGACGCAACGCTTTTGCTCATTCTTCGGGCATTCATCAGGACGGCGTATTAAAAAACCGCGAAAGCTACGAAATTATCGACCCGAATGATGTGGGAATCGATGAAAATACCATCGCATTGACGGCGCGTAGCGGGCGGGCAGCCTTGAAACATCGTTTGAACATTCTCGGCGTCGAACTTTCTCAGGAAAAATTGGATAAAGTTTACGAAGAATTTCTCAAATTAGCCGACCGGAAGAAAGACATTACCGACGATGATATGCTGCTGTTGGCGGGAAAAGACCGTTTGGATTCGCAACGCATCAAACTGGAATATTTGCAGGTAACGTCAGGGGTTGGCATCCGACCGGTAGCAAGTATCGGACTGAATATCGCAGGCGAGAAATTTGAAGCGGCGGCTTCCGGCAACGGACCTGTCGATGCGGCTATCAAAGCTTTGAAACAGATTATCCGCCGGAAAATGACTATTCGGGAATTTCTGATTCAGGCAATTAATAAAGGTAGCGACGACATGGGTAAAGTCCACATGCAGGTCGAACACGAAGGTGCAAACTATTACGGTTTTTCGGCGAATACCGATATTATTGCTGCTTCGGTCGAGGCTTATATTGATGCAATAAATAAATTTGTGAAATAGAAAAAAGCTATAAAGGATTAAAAAAATAACAGCCACTCAAAACAATGTCAAAAACACTATTCGACAAAATCTGGGACAAACACGTTGTTACAACGATGGAAGACGGCCCCACACAGCTCTACATCGACCGCATGTACTGCCACGAAGTAACAAGTCCGCAAGCGTTTGAAGGCTTACGGAAACGGGGATTGAACGTTTTCCGCCCCAAACAGATTACTTGTATGCCCGACCACAATATCCCGACCATTCATCAGGATAAACCGATTCAAGACCCCGTTTCCCGAAACCAGGTCGATACTTTGACCCGGAATGCCTGCGATTTTGGTTTGGAATATTATCCGATGGGACACCCTTTGAATGGAGTGATACACGTCGCCGGTCCGGAAAACGGACTTTCACTGCCCGGAATGACAATCGTTTGCGGAGACTCGCACACCTCAACCCACGGCGCTTTGGGAGCGATTGCTTTCGGCATCGGAACCAGCGAAGTGGAAATGGTATTAGCCACTCAATGCGTGTTACAGCCTCGTCCAAAAACGATGCGGATTTCCGTAACCGGAAAACTCGGCAAATACGTTGGGGCAAAAGATATGGCGCTTTATATCATCTCAAAAATCGGCACAGGCGGCGCGACCGGTTATTTTGTCGAATATGCGGGCGATACCGTACAATCACTTTCTATGGAAGGCCGGTTGACTTTATGTAATCTTTCCATCGAAAGCGGTGCACGCGGCGGTATGATTGCACCCGACGAAACAACTTTCGAATACGTCAAAGGTCGAGAATTTGCCCCTAAAGGCGAGAAATGGGAACGCATACTCGCTTATTGGCGTACGCTGAAAACCGACGCCGCCGCCGTTTTCGACAAAGAATTTGAGTTCCGCGCCGAAGACATTCAACCGATGATTACCTACGGAACCAATCCCGGCATGGGAATGTCAATAGATGATGCAATCCCCGCCGCCACAGGGACCTTACGCGCAACACCCCTGCAATACATGGGTTTCGTCGAAGGCGAACGATTAATCGGCAAACCGGTTGATTACGTCTTTTTAGGCAGTTGTACCAACGGACGTATTGAGGATTTCCGCGCCTTCGCAAGCATTGTGAAAGGGAAGAAAAAAGCTCCGGATATCGTAGCATGGTTAGTCCCCGGTTCATGGCAGGTAAACAGGCAAATCCGCGAAGAAGGATTAGACAAAATCCTCGAAGAAGCCGGTTTTGAAATCCGTCAACCGGGATGTTCAGCCTGCCTGGCAATGAACGACGATAAAGTCCCTGCCGGAAAATACGCCGTTTCGACGTCGAACCGCAATTTCGAAGGACGGCAAGGACCCGGCGCAAGGACTATCCTTGCAGGGCCGTTCGTTGCTGCAGCCGCCGCAATTACCGGAAAAATTACCGATCCGCGAAAGCTTAATATTGTATTATAGAACGTAATTTGCGCAATTGGCTAACGCCGAACGTTGTTTCGCGTTCAAAAAAACAAAAAAAATGGAAAAGTTCAAAAAACTAACAAGTCCAATTATTCCTCTTCCCATAGAGAATGTCGATACCGACCAAATAATCCCTGCACGATTCCTGAAAGCAACCACGCGCGAAGGTTTCGGAAATAATCTTTTTGCAGACTGGAGATACGAAAAAGACGGAACGCCTAAAAAAGATTTCGTCCTGAATAATCCTGTCTATCAAGGAACTATATTAGTTGCCGGGAAAAACTTCGGAAGCGGTTCGAGCCGCGAACATGCCGCCTGGGCAATTGCCGGCTATGGATTCAAAGTCGTCGTATCGAGTTTCTTTGCCGACATTTTCAAAAACAACGCAATGAACAACTTCGTTTTGCCGGTGGTAGTTTCGGAATCATTCCTCGCTGAAATTTTTGAAAGCGTCAAAAAAGACCTCAAAATGACTTTGACAGTCGATTTGGAAAATCAACAAATTACGAACAATGCAACCGGAAAATTCGAAATATTTGTAATTAACGCATACAAAAAAGAGTGTTTTCTGAAAGGCTTCGACGATATAGATTACCTGTTAAGTAAAAAAGAGGACATCTTATCTTATGAACAAACAAATAATTAGCATGGAAATATTAGATACAACACTGCGCGACGGCGAACAGACCTCCGGCGTCTCTTTTTCCACCACCGAAAAATTACACGTTACCCGGCTTCTGATTGAAGACCTGAAAGTTGACCGGGTAGAAATCGCTTCTGCCAAAGTTTCGGACGGAGAATTTGAAACAGTCAAAAAAGTAGCCCAATGGGCTTCTTCCCAACAATACCTTGATAAAATTGAAATCCTCGGTTTCGTCGACGGCGCTCAATCTGCGGACTGGATCGGCAATGCCGGCTGCAGGGTGATGAACCTTCTGTGCAAAGGCTCTTTGAAACATTGTACGGAGCAATTGCGAAAAACGCCCGACCAGCATTTATCCGATATTTTTGTCGTCCTGGACAATGCGGAAAAACGCGGAATAACCGTTAATATTTATCTCGAAGACTGGTCTAACGGAATGTTAAATTCTCCCGGTTATGTCTTCTATCTGATGGATAAACTAAAAGATACGTCTATCAAACGCTTTATGCTTCCCGATACCCTGGGAATCCTGAACCCGGCGAATACGGCTCAACTCTGCAGGGAAATGAAAACGCGGTATCCCAATCTGCACTTCGATTTTCATGCCCACAACGATTACGATTTATCTATCGGTAATGTCTTTGCCGCCGCATCGGCAGGCATGGACGGGATTCACACGACGGTAAACGGTTTGGGTGAACGCGCCGGAAATGCGCCTTTGACAAGCGTAATTGCGATACTCCACGACCAACTGAAAATAAAAACAAACGTCGTGGAAAACAAAGTAAACCGTGTCAGCCGCGTTGTAGAATCTTATTCGGGTATTCGCATCCCAAACAACAAACCGGTAATCGGCGATAATGTTTTTACTCAGTGCGCCGGTATTCATGCCGATGGAGACAACAAAAACAAGCTGTACTACAACGATTTGTTGCCGGAACGCTTTGGCCGTGAACGCGAATATGCCTTGGGAAAAACGTCCGGCAAATCCAATATCCGGAAAAACCTGGAAGCAATGGGCATCGTGTTGGACAATGAGGCTATGAAAAAAGTGACCGAACGAATCATCGAACTGGGCGACAAAAAAGAAATTGTTACACAAGACGATTTGCCGTACATCATTTCGGATGTTATGCACACGGAAACAACAGATACAATAAAAATGGTCAATTTTTCATTGTCTTTGGCGCGAGGTCTGCGCCCCATGGCTACGGTACGAATTCAAATCGACGGGGAAGAATACGAAGAAACCCTGTCCGGCGAAGGCCAGTACAACGCTTTTTCAAAAGCGCTGTGGAAAATCTATACGAAGTTGAACAAGCCCAAACCTACCTTGACGGATTATAACGTCACCATTCCTGCGGGAGGCCGTACCGACGCGCTGGTACAGACTACGATTGCCTGGAAGTTCAACGGTAAGGATTTCAAAACAAGAGGATTAGATGTAGACCAAACGGTGTCGGCAATCAAGGCGACAATGAAAATGTTGAATATGATTGAAAACATGTAATCCTTCACGGTGCACGATAAGGGACACAACGTCCGTTTTATGTCGTGCGCCGTGTACCTGATATATTCCTCGGATGATGCTCTAAAATCTCGCTCCTCAGAAAATCCCTATCCAAATGGGTATAAATTTCGGTAGTAGCAATTTTTTCATGTCCCAACATCTGCTGGATAGCCCGCAAATTAGCGCCCCCTTCAAGCAAATGAGTGGCAAACGAATGTCGGAAAGTATGCGGACTGACCGTTTTGTGTATGCCGGCTAATTCCGTATGTTGTTTAATAATGTAAAAAACCATGACCCGGGTGAGCGCCGTTCCCCGGCGGTTCAGAAACAATACATCTTCGTAACCTTTTTTTACTTCAACATGGCAACGGTCGAGCAAATATAAATTGATTTCCTTAATGGCTGTCGATGAAATAGGGACCAGGCGTTGCTTCCCGCCTTTCCCTTCCACTTTGATAAAACCCTCGTCCGGATACAAGTTCGGGAAACGAATGTTGATAAGTTCCGAAACGCGCAAGCCGCAACTGTAAAGCGTTTCCAGAATCGCCCGGTTGCGTTGCCCTTCGGGTAATGACAAATCAATGCTGCCGATGACGTCGTTAATTTCCTGAAGCGTAAGAAATTCGGGGAGTTTTAGTCCGATTTTGGGAGATTCCAGCAGTTCGGTAGGGTCTTTTTGAATGTAATTTTCCAAAAGCAAAAAGCGGTAAAACGATTTGATACCAGAAACAATCCTCGCCTGAGAACGCGGACTGATACCGATTTCGCGCAAGCCGGCAATCATTGCTTGCAAGTCTTCCAAACCGGCTTCTTCCGGTGTTTTTCCGGCGTCGCGAAGATAATTTAATAACTTATTCAAATCGTCCATATATGCTTCTACCGAATTGATAGACAAGGACTTTTCAAGTTGTAGAAATGTATGGTAAGCCGTTGTTTTATCCTGAATGTCCCGATTTATCTCCATAAATAATGTATTTATATGAATAAAAATCACTAATTTTGCACCCAAAGTTATAAAAATAAATTTACATGAAGCTTCAAATTATCAATGGACCAAACTTAAATCTCTTAGGAATCCGTGAACCGGAAGTTTACGGTTTCTCTTCTTTCGAAGATTATCTGCAAGAACTAATCCGGCGTTTTCCCGACGTCGAATTTCATTATTTCCAGTCAAATGTGGAAGGCGAAATTATCAATAAAATTCAAGAAACAGGATTTTCTTTTGATGGAATTATTTTGAATGCGGGAGCTTATACGCACACATCCATTGCAATTCATGATGCGATAAAAGGCGTAAAAACACCTGTGATAGAAGTTCATATATCAAATGTTCATGCACGGGAATCTTTCCGGCATCATTCTTTGATTGCAGAGGCTTGTAAGGGAGTTATTGCAGGATTCGGCCTGGATTCTTACCGATTGGCAATTGAAGCGATAAATAATAAATTATGCTTAAACAAACTAAAATAGTAGCGACAATTTCCGATAAGCGTTGCGAAGTCGATTTTATTGCAGAGTTGTTCAACGCCGGAATGAACGTAGTTCGTATGAATTCCGCACACCTCGGAAAAGAAGGTTTTGACAAGATTATCCGAAATACAAGGGCTGTTTCCAACCGGATAGGGATTTTAATGGATACCAAAGGCCCTGAAATCCGGACAACCGTATCCGACGCACCGGTTCCATTCAAAACCGGCGACAAGGTGCATATTAAAGGTGATACGGAAGGTAAAACTTCGGCGGAATGTATTTATGTCAATTATAAAAACTTCGCGAATGAAATAAAATTGGGAAGTTTGATTATGATTGACGATGGCGACCTGGAATTGAAAGTCATTGAAAAACAGCAAGATTCATTGTTGCTTGAAGTGCTGAATGACGCGGTTCTGGGAAGCCGGAAGAGCGTGAATGTGCCGGGTGTCCGCATCAATTTGCCTTCTTTGACGGAAAAAGACAGGGTGAACATCTTGTATGCCATTGAAAATCAGGTCGATTTTATTGCACATTCTTTTGTCCGCAGTAAACAGGACGTTTTGGATATTCAGCGGATTTTGGACGAATATCGCAGTCCGATAAAAATCATTGCTAAAATAGAAAATCAGGAAGGAATTGATAATATTGACGATATTCTGGAAGTAGCTTACGGAATCATGGTTGCGCGGGGCGATTTGGGTATTGAGGTGCCGCAGGAAAAAATTCCCGGTTTGCAAAGAATCCTGATTCGCAAATGTATCGCAGCTAAAAAGCCGGTAATTGTGGCTACGCAAATGCTTCATTCAATGATAAATAACCCTCGTCCTACGCGGGCGGAAGTGACGGACGTCGCCAATGCGATTTATTACCGTACGGACGCCATCATGCTGAGCGGCGAAACGGCTTACGGAAAATTTCCGGTCGAAGCGGTAAAAACCATGACGAGCATCGCACGGGAAGCGGAATTGAACAAGTTGAGAGAAAATGACATTCGTGTTCCTATGCCCGATGATGATTTGGATGTGACTTCTTTCCTTGCCAAACAAGCAGTGAAGACAAGTTTGAAACTCCAGGTAAAAGCTATCGTTACAGATAGTTATACCGGAAGGACAGCAAGGTATCTGGCTGCTTTCAGAGGAAAAGCGCCGGTTTTCGCTATTTGTTACCAAGACCGGACTACCCGCGAATTATCGCTTTCTTACGGCGTTTGGGCTGAATATCAAAAAAATACGGATGATTCGAAAAAATACCTTTTGGATGCTTTGAATAAGCTGATAAAGAAGCAGATGATAAACCGCAATGATATGGTGGCTTATTTGAGTGGCAGTTTCGGCGAAGGGGGAGGAACTTCTTTCCTTGAAATCAATAATGTCGGGAAAATTCTGGATGGGGGCAAACAGTTTAAACCGCCATATTTCAAATGATTGACTCAATAAAATAATGAATTTAGATGAATATATTATAAATCATATCGACGAGGAACCGCCCCTGCTTGCATCCTTAAACCGCAAAGCCCACATTGATTTGCTGCGTCCGCGAATGATAGCCGGTCACCTGCAAGGCCGGATATTGAAAATGCTGGTGCGAATGTACCGGCCGCAACGGATTTTGGAAATAGGAACTTATACTGGATACGCAACTTTGTGTCTTGCAGAAGGTTTACCCGAAGACGGCGAAATTCACACGATTGAGATTGACGATGAAATGGAAGATTTTATCCGGAATCAATTCGACCAATCGGATTTGAAAAACAAGATTCATTTGCATATCGGAGATGCTTTGGAATTAATTCCTAAGTTAGAAGGCACATTCGATTTCGTATTTATCGACGCCGACAAACGAGATTATTGCGAATATTACGAAACAGTTTATGATAAAGTGAATAAAGGCGGAATTATTTTAGCGGATAATACGCTTTGGAGCGGGAAAGTTCTGGAAGAACCGCATCCCAACGACAAACAAACCATCGGCATCATTCGTTTTAACAAAATGATTGCAGAAGACCGGCGGATTGAGAAAGTAATTTTGCCTTTGCGGGACGGACTAACGATTATTTATAAAAAATAAGTTTTCTGTTTCGGTTCCTACGCACGTGGAAGTTTGCTGCGACAATTTGAAACAGCCTTCGGCGATAGCCAATTGAAAATCAACGCAGTCAAATACTTTCATTTTAAAGCCCTAAAAATTTCAAAAATTTATCAACATTAATATAAGGAGAATACCTTGTATATTGCCGCATCCGTCCGGACTTGTCAAATTCCCACACCCGGTCAATCGTTACCCCAAGTCCTTTCCACACATCTATATCCGCACCGACACTCATTGCATTGTATGCAGGAGTAAACATCATCAGATTGGGAGGCGTCTGATTGTAGAGCGAATGTTGAAAACCCCCGTGAAGTGTAATCCTGTCATGCAAGGAATAAGCAATACCGCCGAACGCTTGAGTGGTTATATTGGATTTGGCCGGCCAACCGGGAGCAATCCGGCTTTGAATAAATGCAAGATTAGGGTATTGCGTAAATCCCACTCCTCCGTAAAGTACCATTTTTCCGGATAGTTGATAACTCAACGTAGGAGCAAAGGTAATTGTGGGTCCCAAAAGCGGCAGATCCCACCGGGAAGGAACAATATTAAAATTCAAATCAGGCGTTAATTCCCACGGTAAAATCGGTTTGGATATTTTTTTCTTATATTCGGGATTGCTTAAGTTAAACTTTTCAAAAGAATACATTGCGCTATCCTTAAACAGGCGTTCATCCGGTTTCGGAAACTGCATCTGATGGGAAATCAAATCCGGTTTGAACATTACGGTATCCGGCAATAAAGGTTTTTCCGGAAACGAACTATGCAGCGTATCCGTCTTTACTTCCTGTGCAAGCGTTACAAATAAGAAAGCGCAAGCGTACCATCCGATAGTCAATAGAATAATCCTTCGCATATAAAAATAGGGTTTTTAAACATCCAAAGGTAACGATTATTTCTTACACAAACCAAATTTCATATGTAACAAAAAAACCTTACCTTTGTGTCGCGGATTACAGCGCACCGCACCCCTGCAATAAAACAAAAAAGTTATGGAAAATACAAGATTACAGAAGATTGAACGGCTGATACAGAAAGATTTAGGAGAAATTTTCCTGGCGCAAACCCGGCAAATGCCCGGCGTTTTGGTATCGGTAACCAATGTCAGGATGAGTCCCGATTTGAGCCTTTCGAAAGCCTATTTAAGTATTTTTCCTTCGGAAAAGGGAAAAGAAATATTGAGCAATATCAATTCTCATAAAAAATCCGTTCGTTATGAATTGGGTTTGCGGATTGGAAAGCAAGTGCGTCGCATTCCCGAATTGGCATTTTTTCTCGACGATTCGCTTGATTATTTAGATAAGATAGATCAGCTATTAGTTAAATGAGTTTTCCTTTTTACATAGCAAAAAGGTATCTTTTTTCAAAGAAATCGCATAACGCCGTCAATATTATTTCTATTGTGGCGGTTTGCGGAGTGGCTGTTGCGACAATGGCTACGGTCTGTTCTATGTCGGTGCTCAACGGATTCCGGGGTTTGGTGACGGAGATGTTCAGCGCTTTTGATCCGGAATTGAAAATTACTCCGGTCAAAGGGAAAGTCTTCAATCCGGATACGGTTATGTTCCGGGAAGTATACTCGTTGCCGGATATTGATCTGATTTCCGAAAGTCTGGAAGACAATGTGATGATTAATTACCGGGGGCGCCAAGGTTTGGCTATACTGAAAGGCGTCGGCGATAATTTTGTTTCCCTGACGGATTTTGGGTCAATCCTGATAGACGGAGATACGATACTGAAAAACGAGGTCAATAATTTCGCCTTGCTGGGTTTAGGGATAGCAAACAATATCGGCGTGAGTACCGGTTTCGTCTTCCCAATGGAAATCGACGCTCCCAAACGGAATGTCAAGGTAAATTTGTCCAATCCGATTGCTTCGATTAATCGGGAATATGTTTACATTGGCGGTGTTTTCAGAGTAGATCAGGCGATATATGATGAGAATTACATCATTGTTCCCATCCGTTTGGCGCGGGATTTATTTGACTACGAAAAAGAAGTCAGCGCTTTGGAAATCAAGTTGAAAGCCGGCGCTTCGATCGAAGAGGCGCAAGCAAAAATTCAAAAGACTTTAGGCGATGATTTTCAGGTAAAAGACCGCTACCAACAGCAGGAGGATACTTTTAAGATGATAAACATTGAGAAATGGGTGACTTTTCTTATTTTGAGTTTTATTCTGCTGATTGCCGCTTTTAACATAATCGGTTCTTTGTCCATGCTGATTATTGACAAACAGGCTGACGTAATAACCTTACGAAATTTAGGAGCTGATAACCGTCTGATTTCCGGTATTTTCCTTTTTGAGGGCTGGTTAATTTCAGCATTTGGGGCTGTTATGGGAATTGTGTTGGGGCTTTTGCTTTGCTTCGGCCAGCAACATTTCGGCTGGTTGCGTTTGGGGACGGGCGATAATTTTTCCGTTACTGCCTATCCGGTTATTGTTTCCTTTTCCGATTTGTTGTTTATATTGATTACTGTGCTGGTAATCGGGTTCTTTTCGGTGCTTTATCCGGTTCGGTATCTGGCAAAAAAGTGGCTTTGATGATTTCCGGGAAATACCGGTATTCCAACTCATGTACTTTTGCCGCTACATCTTCCGGAGTATCTGTCGGAAGCACTTTGCATCTTGCCTGAAAAATAATCTGTCCTTCATCGTAATTTTCATTCACATAATGGATTGTAATTCCCGATTCGGATTTCTTGTTTGCGACTACCGCTTCGTGAACGCGTGAGCCGTACATGCCTTTTCCTCCAAATTCAGGCAACAGCGCCGGATGAATATTGATGATTTTATCGGGATAAGCTTGTATAATGTTGAGGGGAATTTTTAACAAAAAGCCTGCCAAAACAATGCAATCAATCTTGTTTTCCAACAAAAAGGCCAGAACTTCCCCATTTTCAAAACTATCTCTTTTATAAAAGAAAGAAGGTATATGAAGTTTCTCCGCCCGCTCATGAACGTATGCATCCTGCTTATTGGAAATAATGAGCGGGAAATTTAAATTTGCGTCATTCCGGAAATAGCGGATGATGTTTTCCACATTCGAACCGGAACCCGAAGCCAGTAAAGCGATATTTTTCATTGTTTTTCTCTTTGTTTAATGCACAAAAAAACGATTATTGTGCATATTTTTATGAATTTTCTTTTTTATCCCAAGATTAATGTTTACCTTTGCTCCGCAAAAATAAAAACAATTCTTTAAATTATTAATTAAAAAGAGAAAAATTATGTCTGAAATTGCAGATAGAGTTAAAAGTATTATCGTAGACAAATTAAGCGTGGAAGAATCCGAAGTTACCAACGATGCAAGTTTTACAAACGACTTGGGCGCCGATTCTTTGGATACAGTAGAGTTAATCATGGAATTTGAAAAAGAATTCGGCACTACAATTCCTGACGATCAAGCGGAAAAAATTGTGACGGTAGGCGACGCAATTGCGTATTTGGAAAAAATAAATAAGTAAAAACGAAATTCCAAAAATCGTTATGAACTTAAAAAGGGTAGTCGTAACGGGTCTGGGGGCAATTACTCCAATAGGAAATAATGTAATAGATACATGGAAATCCTTGGTGAATGGTGTAAGTGGAGCTGGGCCCATTACTATATTTGATACGACAGAATTCAAGACTAAATTTGCTTGTGAAGTAAAAGGCTTTGATTCGAGTAATTATTTTGACCGGAAAGAAGCAAAAAAACTGGATAGATATGCACAGCTTGCTATTATAGCGGCAAAAGAATCCGTTGAAGACGCCGGAATCAACCATGAGGGAATCAATAAAAAACGTGTCGGCGTTATTTTTTCTTCCGGTATCGGAGGATTATCTACTTTGGGGCAGGAAGTTGGGTTCTATTATCAACATTTGGAGTTGGGACCTAAATTCAATCCGTTTTTTATTCCTAAAATAATCGGCGATATTTCGGCAGGCCAGATATCCATATTGTATGGATTCCAAGGTCCTAATTTCGGTACGGTTTCGGCCTGTGCTTCTTCGACAACCGGAGCGATTTCCGCGTTTAACCTGATTCGTCTGGGAAAAGCGGATATCATTGTAACGGGTGGCGCCGAAGCGGCCATCACTCCGGTAGGTATCGGCGGGTTTAATTCGATGAACGCCCTTTCTACCCGGAATGATTCACCGGAAACAGCTTCTCGTCCATTCAGTGCAAGTCGCGACGGTTTTGTGATGGGTGAAGGCGCTGTCAGCCTGGTATTTGAAGAATTGGAACATGCTTTGGCGCGTGGTGCGAAAATCTATGCCGAAGTGGTTGGCGGCGGCGAATCGGCAGACGCTTATCATCTGACGGCTTCTCATCCGGAAGGCGTGGGCGCTATCATGGTTATGCAAAATGCATTGGCAGACGCGAATTTAAATCCCGAAGACATTGATTATATCAATGTTCACGGAACTTCGACTCCGGTAGGAGACCCTTCGGAAGCCAAAGCAATCAAAGATGTATTCGGCGAACATGCTTATAAATTGAACATCAGTTCGACCAAATCCATGACCGGCCACATGTTGGGAGCTGCCGGCGCGGTAGAAGCCATGGCTTGTATTTTGTCCATCAGGGATGGTATCGTTCCTCCGACAATCAACCATGCACCGGATGATAATGATCCGGAAATCGACTACAACTTGAATTTTACATTTAATAAAGCGCAAAAACGAGACGTGCAAATCGCTCTATCCAACACTTTTGGGTTCGGCGGACACAACGCTTGTGTTATTCTAAAAAAGTATAGTTAAAAGTGGACAAATATTTTCTTAAAGGTTTAAGATTTTTATTTCACCCGAAAAAAAATACCTATTTCGCTTTAAGGAAAATACTTGGCTTTTTCCCAAACAATATTTCATTTTACGAAGAAGCTTTACTTCATAAATCGTCTTCCGGAAAAACCATAACTCAAGGGTGTTATAAAAACAACGAACGCCTTGAGTTTCTGGGAGATGCTATTCTTAATGCTGTCATTGCCGACATTGTCTTCATGAAATTCAAAAACCGGAATGAAGGTTTTCTGACCAATACGCGTTCCAAAATCGTAAAACGGGAAACGATGGATAAAATTTCCTGCGAATTGGGATTGAATAAGCTGGTCGTATCCTCTTCAAAACTCCTTTCGCAGAAAAACCATGTTTCGGGAAATGCCCTGGAAGCTTTCATCGGCGCCATTTATTTAGACCAGGGCTACCGGAAGACTTACCGGTTTATCAGAGACAAAATAATCAAAAGACTTATAAATATCGACGCCTTAGCCAAAAAGGAAGTCAATTTTAAGTCCAAACTGCTTGAATGGAGTCAGAAGTGGAAAGTAGAAATGGATTTCAAACTGTTGGAAAATTTTACGGACAATGACCATAATCCGATTTTTCAAAGCCAGGTACTTCTAAACGGCATATTAGCCGGGGTCGGAACCGGTTATTCCAAGAAAGAATCTCATCAGCAGGCTGCTCGCATGGCGCTTAAAAGAATCCGGTCGGATAAAGATTTTGTGACTAAGGTTTTGGAGGTGAATAACTTGTTTATTTCCCCGCAGGAGACCTGATTTTCGCGTATTGTCATTGGCTTATTATTCTATATCATTGTTTTTCAATATCTTATCTGTAATTTCCGCGTAGTAAAACGGTAAATTCAGTAAAGTATATTTTTTGCCTGACGGCAATTCTACGGTGTCTTTTTGCATTGAATTGTTCCAGAAACGGATTGCAAAATCGTGTTTGGATTCGTTCATAAACAAGTGCATCGACTTGATTTTTGAGTTGTGTCCCGATTTTACTTCCACAGGAATTAGTTGTCTGTCCGTTTGAATTACGAAGTCAATTTCGGCTTGCGAGTTTTTAGCATCCCGTACCCATAAATTCCGTTGAGTTGAAACAGAGTCGTTGTGAGATAAAAGTTCTTGTCCGATAACGTGTTCGGCAATTTTTCCTTTCCAATGCTCGCTAATATCTTGTGTGCCGAAAAGTTCCAATTGATTTTTTGCTGCATAATTCACAATTCCCGTGTCGAGCCAAAGCAGTTTAGGCGACTTTTTTAAGTCGGGCGACAAAGGCACATCGGTAGAAACGGTTGGGTAACAAAGTTCCAAAACCATTGCTTTTTCTAATGTTCTAAATGCCTCGCCAACTTCACGCGATTTGTAATTTGAATCGCCAAAACATTCAAACTTAATGCGTTGCCCTGCATAACGCCATCCATTTTTCAAAATATGTCGCAACACATTTCGCTCGGTTTTGTTGCTTGCGTATTTTTCAACATCGTCTTGGTAACCATTCAAAAGAGTGTCATAAACTTTCCGCAAAGCAACAATATCTCGATTTTCGGCATACCGGGCAACAACTTCGGGCATTCCTCCGACAAGCACAAACTCGTTGAAAAGTTTCATTACCCGGCTGTGAATTGCTTCTGGAAGTTCGCATTTCAGAAGTTTCTCTTTGATTTGATTTTCGCCGATTGCCCCCAAAAATTCTGAAAATGAACATGGTCGCAATGCTAAATAATCAACTCTGCCGACAGGAAAAGAAATTTGAACGTCAATCAGCGTTTCGAGCAACGAACCGGCTGCAATTACATACAATTCGGGCAAATCTTCGTAAAAGTACCGCAATAAATTAACTGCTTTTTTGGAACTTTGCACCTCGTCAATAAAAAGTAAAGTTCGACCGGCTTTCTTCTTTTCGTTTTTCAATAAATAGATTGCAGTAAGCACATCTTCGGGGGTGTCAGTCGCTTCAAAAAGGGCTTTTTCTGTCTTCTTTTCTAAATTCAGCGACAAAAACGTGTCGAAATCTTTGGCAAATTCTTCTATGATTGTGGTTTTGCCGACTTGCCTTGCACCCCGCAGTACAAGCGGTTTTCGGTGTGAACTATCAGCCCATTTCCGTAGCGATGATATAATTCTTCTTTCAAACATAATTCAATCTTATTACGCTGCAAATATACAATTTTTTGTTATATTTCCAAACAAAAAATTCAACTATTTTGTAACATTTCCAAAGATAAAAAATGAAAATATTGTAATAAAACCAAAGATAATGCTTATTTAATAGCTCACCTGCAAAACATTTGCTAAACAAGCTTACAATCAACGATTTAGAAGTAAAAAAATGTAAAAATAGCCTTGCAAATTGACGGTTCGACAGGCTCACCGGACAGGTAGAAATTCATTCAATAGGATAATAATCAATTAGTTAAATTTTTATACCTTTGTGACAAATTGATAATGAAAACTTAAAGTGTCTGTCACCTATACAGTGACAGACAGGGTTGTTAAATGTTTTAAACGGAATTCCAGGAGGATTAACTTTCCGATGGTCAGCGCCAAAACGGATTATTTTATCGTTCCTTTTTAGCATAAAGTGAAGAGGCTGCTGCTGAATTTTTCTATTGATATATACTTTGACGAAAGACTCGCAATCCTGCGACCTTTATTATAATAACGAGGGTTGAGATTCTCAACCCTCGTCGTTTGTGCACATCAACTGTTAATACCTGCTCAGCGTGAGAGGCGTAAAGGTTAAATTGTCAAAAATCAAATAGTCTATAAACTCCTGACACAACGGGCGTACAGCACAGCAGTTCGACGCATGTAGTAAGCAGCGGCGCTCGTATCGACATACCAGCGTTGTTTATCAAAATCTACGTCCGAGTGCTCGTTGGATGACCAATAATGATCAGACTGTGGCAGTAGCGAGGGCATAGTCGCACGTAAATTCGCGAGTTCTGCGGCATTGGGGAGGCGCCAGTCCGCCGAGTTTTCGCCGACGTAGTCATTGCACTGGTTATTAGCGGTAGCCCACGTATATTGGGTGCTTAAGTCGAATGAAAGCACACACAAGTCCCCGCTAATCGCAAAGCCATAAGAAGATGTCATCTGTGTTAAAGTTGTCCCGTTACCAGCCATCGTTATGTTGCCGGTGGGGCCGGTGTACGCACCGTTGGGAATAAAACCACCAGGACAAGCAGGTGGGTTAACAGTTACATCCGAATCGCTACTCCGTTCGTCGCTTGAACCGCAATCATTATTTGCTGTTACTTTATTCCGGCAACATACGTATCGGCTACGGCCCCCGTAAGTTCGATTGTAGGCACTAAAGTCGTTTGTGTACCGTTAGGAGTTAAACCAGTGGGTATGGTCCAGGTATAAGACGTCGGTATTTGTGTGCCGGTACTCACGGTCGGAACGGATGCTGTAAACGTACCGTATAAATCAACGGTTGAAGGCGAAAACGAAATCGTTCCCGGAATAGCAGGCTTATCCGTACAATTGTAAATACTAAGTTGGGTCGTGTTACTGTAATCAGCACTTGTGCCGCAGGTGTTTTGTGCATTCACCTTAATAGCATTGGTAATTGACGCGGAAGCCGCTTTCGCTTTCAGGGTGATGACCCGCGTATCGTTACCGCCGGTAATATCGAAATAGGCGGTGGGAATCGTCCAGTTGTATTGCGTCGGCACTGCACCGCCGGAGGTAACTTCAGGCTCAGCGGTAGCCGTAATCTCTTCATTCAACTTAATACCCGTTTCTTTGGAGAACGTAATACCGGTGGGAACATCCGGCTTTGACGTACATTCTTTAACGCGGATAGTTACCGTCTGTTGATAATTTTCGTCCAGACTCATGACTGTCAGTGTGGACAGGCCTAATGCCAGACCGGCAAGGCTACAAGTAGTCATGCTTCTTGTTGTGATACTCGTCTTGTCTTTACCCTCGCTGATTGTCCAGGATACGCCCGGATAAGTAGCGGTTGCCGGCATAAAATTGGAGACCGTAAAAGAAGCCGTTTGACCGACATAAAGGTCCAAATCTGCAGAAGAAGGAGCAAGGTCAAAACCTTCTACCTGTACGGCATCGGCAAGGTTCGATTTTAAGGCTTCCCAACCGCCTGCGCCGGTCCAGATATACACACCCGCTTTTCCGTTTCCTCCCGCTGTATCCG
>JAISXN010000098.1 GCA_031270525.1 Candidatus Symbiothrix sp.
ATTGGGTTGGTAGAGGCTGTGTAGGTAAAACTTTGGCAAATCACTTCGTCTCCCGGCTCAATTCCCAATAAAACCAAACCGAGATGTATTGCGGCAGTTCCGGAATTTAAGGCTAAGGCGTGACATTGATTTCCCAAATAAATCTCCAGGTCCTTCTCGAAAGCGTCGAGATTGTGGCCAACAGTTGTAACCCAATTGGTATCGAGCGCTTCCTGAATATATTTCATTTCTTTTCCGCTTAAATGGGCGATGGATAGATGGATTCTGTTTTGCATTGTCGTTTTTTTTATGTTATTCCGGTTTGAACTTCTTCCGCCATTCGATAAAACTTTTTATTCCGTCTTTCAGATTTACCTGTGGTTTGTAAGCGGTCAATTTTTCCAGTTTACTTGTATCGGCATACGTTTGGTAAACGTCGCCTTTTTGCATCGGATACATTTCCAAAACGGCTTTTTTACCGGTTTCCGTTTCAAGCGTTCGGATAAAATCCATTAATTGAACCGGTTGAGAGTTTCCTATATTCAGAATCCGGTAACAAGGATGTTCGTCTTCTTTGGCCGGAATATGATCCATAATCCGGATAAGGCCTTCGACGATGTCGTCGATATAGGTAAAATCACGGCTTAAATTACCATTGTTGAATACTTTAATCGTTTTTCCTTCTTCAATGGATTTTGCGAAAAGCATGGGCGCCATATCCGGTCTTCCCCAGGGTCCATATACGGTGAAAAAACGAAAACCGGTAGTGGGTAATTGATATAAATGGCTATAAGTGTGTGCCATCAGCTCATTTGCTTTTTTGGTTGCAGCGTATAAACTGACCGGATAATCGACCCGGTCGTCTTCGGAAAACGGAACTTTTTCGTTCATTCCGTAAACGCTACTCGAACTTGCATAGACAAGATGTTCGATTTTATTGTGCCGGCAACATTCCAAGATATTGATAAATCCAACGATGTTGCTGTCTATGTAAGCGTGAGGGTTTTCTATCGAATACCGGACTCCGGCTTGTGCGGCCAGATGACATACCCGGTCAAATTTTTCTTCTGCAAAAAGTTTTTCTATAATTGTTCTTTCCTCCAGATTCAGGCGGATAAAGCGATATTCCGGGTATTTTTTACTTTGGATTAATTTTCCGGCCTCGATTTCTTCTTTTGCAATTCCCGTTTCTTTCAGGCGGGCATATTTCAATCGAACATCGTAATAGTCGTTGATACTGTCTAAACCAACTACTTCATGTCCGGCTTCCAATAATCTTTGGGCTACGTAAAAACCGATGAAACCGGCTGTTCCGGTAACTAATATTTTCATAATCTTTATAATATATAATTAGACAATTTCAAATAAGTTTCAAGCGTGCCGATATCTATCCGCTTGCCGGGCATCGGCCAGGCATGAAAAGTCGTTTTTCCCAGCATCGCTTGAAGCAGATCGCCGGGAGCGTCGGCTTTGCATCCCGCTAAAATACAATCCCTGATATGATTTAAATCTTCCTTTTTGTATAGGTAAAAAGGTGGTACGGCGTGATGCGTTTTCGGATTTTCAGGTTTTTCCTGCATTTCCAACACTTTATTTTCTTCATCAATCACAATTACCCCGGTGCGTTGAAGCGCTTTGATTTCAGGTTCATTGTAAGTCATGATCAACGATGTTTGTTTCCCCTTGAAAAAATCGACAAATCCGGAAAAGGAAAAATCGAGTATATTATCGGCTGCAACAACTAATAAATTTTCTCCGTCAAGTCTTTTTTCCTCTATCGCCAGTAACAGGTCTTTGACGGCGCCCAAGCGATTTTCGTTTCCGGTCGAACCGTCGTCGATGATTGTAACCGGTTTTTGATAGTCGCTTTTTTCTTTCCATTCGCGGAAATGTTCCTGAAACTTGTGATTTGCGACAATAATATGTTCGTCAATTTCATTGATGTGGTCAATATCTTCAATCAAGCGGTCCAGAATCGTTGAATTTCCGATGGCTAACAAGGGTTTTGGAAAATTCTCCGTTACCGGATAAAGCCTTGTGGCATAACCTGCCGCTAAAACGATGTTTTTCATGATTGATAAATTTCCGCTCCTTGATGCGTTTTACAAAAATGTATTTCGAAACTGTCTTTGTATTTGGGGAATTTCTCTAAATATTTTCTTGCGACTTGTTCGCTTATTTCTTCTTTTAAGTTGGGCTCAACCAAACTGATGCATGCTCCTTTGAATCCGGCGCCGCTAAATCTTCCTCCGTAAATGCCGGGCGTTTCGCGCATGATTTCGTAAAGGGTAATCAATTCCGGACTACCACATTCGTATTGTTTGATGGAACTTTCGCAACTTTCGAAAATCAGTTTTCCCAAAGTGAAAATATCGCCTTTTTCCCAAGCGGTGATTCCGAGGCGAACTCGCTCACATTCCGAGAAGAAATGGACGGCTCTTTTGGCAAACCGGAGCGGTAATCGTTCGCGAGCAGCTTTGAAATACTTTTCGGGCACATCGCGCAAAAAGGTTTTTTCCGGCAGGTTTAGGGGTAAATCATTGAAAGCAAGAATATTCCATGCCGCTGTTTTACATTCGTGAACCCGCAGGTTGTAATCGCTGGCAATCAGGCTCCGGGTCAAACCGGAGAAAAAGATTCCCAGTTCAAATTCCGGCATATTGTAATGTTTCGGAAGTAATTGATAATCATTATTATCCGTATCCAGATACAATAAACTGTTCTGTTCGCTTAACACTACGCAAGCCTGGTCAAGGATTCCGTTGTTCAGTCCCACATATTCCCGCTCAGCTTCGGATGTAATGCGAATTGTCTCCATTGGAGTCAGATTCAAGTTGTTTACCTTGGCTAAAGCTTTTACGTAAGCGACTAATACGGCAGCCGAAGATGATAATCCGCCGATAGGCAAACTTCCTTTGATGATTCCTTTTATTCCGTGCTGCAACGTGAAACGTTTATTCATCGCATAAACGGCGCCTCGAATGTAATCGCCCCAATTGCCTTTTTTGTATTCAATCTGTTGCTGCAAGTCGAATATTGTTTCGCCCGGGAAAGTCAGACTTTGGATGTGTATCCGGCTGTCACCGGAAGGGGCAAACCAAAGTTCTACGCCCCGGTCGATAGCAAAACCGGTTACTAAACCATGTTGATGATCTACGTGAGCGCCTAAGGGACAGACCCGGTAGGGGGAAAATACTTTTTCGACCGGCTCTGAAGTTCCGAAGAAAGATTGAAAAGATTCTATCATAAATTATTTATCGTTATAATGTCCGAATGCAGAAAGTACGCTTACTGTAATTGTTGTGTCGTTTACCTGATAAATCAGTCTGTGTTTCAGGGTGATCCGGCGCGACCATTTTCCTC
>JAISXN010000221.1 GCA_031270525.1 Candidatus Symbiothrix sp.
GCTTTCAATTGCATTTTCAAAACCATTTGGGTATTGTAGTCCGAAACCGTTTTGTCGTAACGGGCTGCGGTTCTGTCGATATCCTCCGTTTTTTCGTAATAAGTAATTACAAATTGAGCTTGTAGTTCTACCTTGACTTGCCGGTCTTGCACCCTACCCCTGATTTCGTTTTTATACGAGGATTTAATTTCGTCTTCCTTGTCGTAAACGACTAAGCGATTGAATTTTTCAATATCTTTATCCGATTTTTCGCGGGTCTTTTTTTCTTTGTCGTCTTCCGGTTTTTCGTCTTTGCCGGGCGCGTCCAGAATGGCTTTCCCGGTGATAATTTTCCCGCGTTCTTTTTCTTTCCTCAATTTCTGTTCCAAATCGTAGGCGTACCAATAATCGGCGTCGGCGTTTTTGATGTCGTTCATCGCGCGCCTGTTTTCCGAACGGAAATAATAGCCGGGAACAAAATACGGATATTCTTCCAATACGAGGTCCAAATCGGCAATGGCATCGCGGTAATTTTTAGCTTCATTATTGAGTATCGCACGGTTATAAATAGCCATGAAATTATCGGGCTCGTTTTTGATAACCACGTCAAAATCTTCAATAGCCTTGTAAACATCGCCCACCTGAGACTTCAACAATCCCCGGTTGAAACGGGCAATCGTATTGTTGGCGTCCAGAATCATCACAGCGTCGTAATCGGCCATGGCGCCTCTCAGATCGTTCAGGTAATAACGCACCAAACCGCGATTGATATAGTATCCTACTTGTTTGGGTTCTAACCGGATAGCTTCTGTGAAATCGTCCGAAGCCTCTTTATACTTTCCTGTCTGGTACAAAAGCATGGCGCGCTGACCGTAAGACGGCGCAAAGTATTTGTCCAATTCGATTGATTTGTCGAAATCGTTTAATGCATTGAGCGTATCGCCTTTTTCGGAGTAAACGGAACCTCTTGTCAAATAGGCTTGTACAAATTTCGGCTGGTATTTGACCAACAAATCCAAAGTTACCAGCGCAGAATCGTAATCTTTATTTTGAACGTATGCAATTCCTTTGTTCAGAAGCATTTGTCTGTCTTCAGGACGAAATTCCAATCCTTTGTTATAATCTTTGACTGCGCCGTCAAAATCGTTTGTATATTGCCTGGCAATACCACGATATAAATAGGCATAAATCAAAAACGGATTTCTTTCGAGGCAAAGCGTCAAATCGTTTTCGGCGCCTTTGTAATCGTCGAGGTTTAATTTAGCCATCGCCCGGTAAAGGTAAGGTTCCGCAAGGTATGGTTTTGACTTGATTACCTGATTAAAATATTGTATGGAAAGGATATAATCTTCGAAATAAAATGCATTCTTGCCGATGGTAAGCACCCTGTTGGTGTTAATCTGCGCGTTCACAGGTGAAAATGAAAACACGAAGGCACAAAAGCACAAAGACACAACGTAATATTTTAATTTTTCACACATAACTTATTTCTTGAAAGCAGGTTTAACTTTATAAGAACATTTAACATCTCCCCGCATTATTTTGTCTAATCTGGAACGAATCATTTGTTTCCGGATTCCGGAAATGCGATCGACAAACATAATTCCTTCCAAATGGTCGTATTCATGCTGTATAACGCGGGCTTTATAACCTTCGAAAACCTCATCGTGCGATTGCAGATTTTCGTCTAAGTATTGAATCCTGATTCGATACTCCCGCGGCACTTTTTCGTGGATATCGGGAATAGAAAGGCAACCTTCTTCAACCGATTCCTCCGGCCCGTCTTTTTCAATGATATGCGCGTTGATGAAAACCCGTTTGAAATCTTTGAAAGAAGGGTCTTTATCAGACAAGGGACTCAAATCGACGACCAGAATACGGTCTTCCAGACCGATCTGAGGTGCAGCCAAACCGATTCCATCGGATTTGTATAAAGTCTCAAACATGTTGTCCAACAAAGTTTTCAGATCAGGATAATCAAGAGGAATATCTTTTGTAACTTTCCGCAATATCGGGTGTCCGTATAAATATATCGGTAAAATCATATTTTAATTGTTTCTAAATAAGACTGTAATAAAATTGTAGCGCTTAATTCGTCAACCAATGCTTTGTTTTGCCGGTCTTTTTTTTTCAAACCGCCTTCCAGCATTGCCTGATGCGCCAAAACAGATGTAAAGCGTTCATCGACCATCTGAATTTCCATTCCGGGAATAGACTTTTGCAAATCTTTTTTGAATTGCATGACTCTGTCCCAATTTTCCGAATGTCCGTAATTCATTTGTCGAGGCTCGCCCAACAAACAAATATCTACTTTATTTTCAGCAATATACCGCTTTAAAAAAGGGATAATATCCGGGCTTGGCAAAGTAGTTAATCCTCCGGCTATCAGTTTCATCGGGTCCGAAACAGCGACGCCTGTCCGCTTTTTCCCGTAGTCAATAGCGATTATTCTTCCCATATCCTGCAAAAGTACAAAAAATTCTTTTTCAAACCTCTAAAAAAACAGCTTTTTATTCAAAAGGAAAGTATAAACGGGTAACGATATAGAAACGAGCGAACTGCTTTATCCTGCTTCGTTTTACTTTGTGATTTCAAATAACTCCGCACAAAGCGAAACGCCGCCATTGTCTATATTTTCCCGGATCAGCTTTTCAACATCGCAATGAAAACAGTCAAAATCGACAAGGCGGCAATGGATTATTACATTCGCCTGACAAATTTTTACGCTCAATTCCAGGCAATAGGCAACAATTTATTCTAAAAGAAATTGTATCTTTGCATCCTAATTTAAAATTACTCCAATGAAAATATAATTTCTTTCAAAATACACTTATTAAGTTTCAAGCACTACTGAAACGTGCTCGCT
>JAISXN010000229.1 GCA_031270525.1 Candidatus Symbiothrix sp.
CCGCTTCCCCTTTATTAATCGATTTTCTCTCAAATTGGCGTAATTCTTTTGCCGGAAAATGACCTGCTTCCGGATATTTGATATATATCTGAGAAACTTCATCTCCATCCTTTTCGCCAACATTTCTAACTTTCAGTACGGCATTGACGGTTTCACCCGTATGATAAACTTTTTGCGGCTGCAATACCCATTGGTAATCGAATTTTGTGTAACTCAAACCAAAACCGAATGGATACAAAGCTTTTCCCTTGAAATATTTATAAGTGCGGTTCGACATATCATAATCTTCAAAACCGGGCAAATCGGAATCATTTTCATAAAAAGTAACCGGCAAATGTCCGGAAGGATTGTAGTTGCCAAAAAGAACATCGGCAATGGCTTTTCCGGAAAATTCGCCTCCGTACCAGGAATTGAGGATGGCATCCAGATTTTCCGCTTCCCAGGGAATTGCGATAGCGCTACCTGTCATCATGACGAAGACAACCGGTTTTCCGGCGTTTTTCAGCGCTTTCATTAAATCGGTCTGAACCTGGGGCAATAAAATAGAAGTGCGGTCGCCTTTGTAAAAACCTTTCACATCGACATTCATTTCTTCGCCTTCAATGCGGGGCGAAATTCCGCCTACATAGATAATAAGGTCTGCATCCTTGACATTTTTGATTGTAGAGGCAAAAGATTTTGGCGTTTCACCATAGTAATCAATTACCGTATCCGAATAAATTTTCACGTTTTTGCCCAATACTTCTTTTATTCCATCCAAAGGCGTAATAATCCGGCTTGGAAAACCGTTGTAGTTGCCTAATTGCACATCCGGCCGGTTGATATTGGGACCAAGTATTGCCACTTTTTTCAAAGTTTCTTTGTTTAACGGCAAAATACCGTTGTTTTTCAGCAACACGAGGGACTGCCGCGACATTTTCAACGCCAGGTCTTTGTGCTGTTTAGCTTCCAGGACAGTCGAGTCGATTTTGGAATACGGTATTATTTCTGCGGGGTCGAACATGCCCAGCCGGAAACGGATTTGGAACAGTCTCCGCAGGGAAACGTCGATTTGCGCTTCGGTGATAATTCCATCGGCAACAGCGCGTTTGAGCCCAAAATATGCTTCGCGTCCGCAATCGACATCCGTACCGTGGTAAACGGCGTCGGCTGCCGCAGTTGCCGAATTGGGATGGGTTTTATGTGTCTTGTAAAAATTGTCGATAGCCCCGCAATCGGATGTAACGTAACCGGTAAATCCCCAATCTTCGCGGAGAATGTCAATCATCAGTTTGTCGTTGCCGCAACAGGGTTGTCCTTCAAAAGCATTGTAAGCGCACATCACGCCGGCGACATCATTGTCTACCAGCACTTTGAATGCAGGCAAATAAGTATCCCAAAGATCGTAGTTGCTTACTTTCACATTGAAAGTATGGCGATTGGATTCCGGTCCGCTGTGAACCGCATAATGTTTGGCGCAACCGGCGGCTTTCAGGTAATTTTTGTCGTCGCCTTGCAGCCCTTGTACGAAATTTTTACCTAAAGCGGCGGTCAGATAAGGATCTTCGCCGTATGTTTCTTGTCCGCGTCCCCAGCGCGGATCGCGGAAAATATTGATGTTTGGTGTCCAATAAGTCAAGCCGTGGTAAATCCGGTAATCTTTTTTCGCCTGGGCGGTATTGTAAATCGCCCTTCCTTCTTCGGCGGTGTAATCGCCCATTTGTTTGATTGCATCGACGTCCCAGCCGGCAGCCATTCCAATCGCTTGCGGATATACGGTGACTTTATATTCCGTACGGCCGACGCCGTGCAGGCATTCATTCCACCAATCATACGGCGGAATAGCCAAACGGTCGACAGCAGGGGTCTTATTCAACATTTGTGCAATTTTTTCGTCTAATGTCAGACGTGAAACCAAATCGGCTGCACGCGCCTCAATGGATAAGGCAGGATTCTGAAACGGATACGTAGAATTTTGGCTTTCAGCGAATTGAAAACCAAAAATAAATAATAAGAGTAGCCAAAAAATGTTTGTTTTCATAAATAATTATATTATAATAAATGTGTAATAAAAAAATTTCACTATCCGATTAATTTGTAAATTTCTTTTTGAGCGCGGATTTCTTTTCCTTTTTCGGGAACGGGAAAGAATACATTATTCATATTTTCATCCATCAGACAAGCTTTTACATTATCTCTCAACTGGATGTTCAAGATGGAAATGATTGTCTTTTTTATTTCTGTGTCCAATACCGGAAAAGTTGTTTCAATACGCCGGTACAAATTTCGTTTCATCCAGTCGGCGGAAGTCAGATACAAATTTTCTTTGCCTCCGTGGTAGAAATACCAAATCCGGGAATGTTCCAGGTACATGTCCACCAACCGGATAATGCGGATATTACGGCTGTAAGATTGATTCGGTTTCAGGCAACATACTCCTCTGATTATCAGATCGGTTTTTACTCCGGCTTCACTTGCCCTGTACAGTTCATTAATCATTATGGAATCTTGTAAACCATTCATTTTTAGAATGATATGAGCTTTTTTGCCGGCTTTTGCAGCTTCTATTTCCTGCTGTATCATTTGATTCAGGTTAGGAATCAAATTGAATTGTGTAACCCAGAGTTTATCGAAATATACGTTTCTGTTTCGTGTTTCAAGGACTTCAAATAAACAAATGATTTCTCTCGTCAACGTTTTGTCTGAAGTCAGAATAGCCATGTCGGAATAGACCCTTGCTGTTTTTTCATTGAAATTACCTGTACTCAGATAGGCGTAGGACTGGCGTTTCTTCTCCGAACCTTTTTCGATGACTAAGGCTACTTTAGCGTGTACTTTCAAACCGGGAATGCTGTAAATAATCTTGATGCCTGCATTTTTCATCATTTCGGAAGTAGAAAGATTATTTTCTTCGTCGAAACGCGCTTTCAGTTCGACGAAAACGGTTACTTTTTTCCCATTTTTAGCCGCATTAATCAGATTGGTAATGATTTCGGAATCCTGGGCGACCCGGTATTGGGTTACCATGATTTCGTCCACGCCGGGATTGGTGGAAGCCTCCATCAGGAAACGGATAAAATAATCGAAAGTATGATAGGGATAATGAACAAAAATGTCCTTTTTCCGGATAATGGGAAATAGCCAATCGGCTTTGTCTAATTCGGGAATCCGAGAGGGCGTTTGCGCCTGCACTTCCAATTCTTTTCCGGCCGGATTGGGCAATTTAACCAAATCTTCCATATTTAAATGAACACGGTCGGGAATTAAATCTTCCGGAACGATATCGAATGTTTCAATCAAGTACCGGAGACATTCGAGCGGCATCTGTTTGTCATAAACGAACCGGCTCACATCGCCTATTTTCCGCTTTTTAACTTTTTCCTTAATCGTCTGTACCAAATTTTTGTCGGCTGCATTGTCGTCGATAAAAATATCGGCGTCGCGGGAAATTTTAATATTGTAACTGCCTTCGATCGTGTATCCGGTGAAAATTTCGGAAAGATTGGCAGAAATCACATCTTCCACAAACATATAATAATAGGTGTCTCCGATGCGCGGAAGTTCGATGAAGCGCGGCACTTTCGCATAAGGAATCTTGTTGAGCGCGTAAAAAATTTCTCCGGTATCTTTTTTCCGGAGTTGGGCGACCTGGTACAAACGATTGTCGCGGATAAAAACCCGGATATCTTCTTTCAAGAGCATCACCGGCTGGAGGAAAGGAAAAATTTCTTCTATGAAATATTCTTTGATAAATTCGCGGTGTTCCGGCTTCGGTTGGGCGTTCATATAAAGAACGATTTTATTTTTTGCGAGTTCGGGAAGAATCTCATCATTGAAACTGTGGAAAAATTCTTGCTGCTGACGAGTCACTTCCTGTTTGATTTCATCCAAAATCTGTTCGGCTTCGGCCGGATCTTCCTCCGAATGAACCTTTTGCATAATGGCGCTCCGGTGTTCCGCCACCCTGATTTTATAAAATTCTTCGAGATTCGAGGCATATATGGAAAGGAATTTGATTCTTTCATAAACAGGCAAAGTTAAGTCTTCCGATTCGAGTAGAACCCGGTAATTAAATGACAACCAACTGATATCTCTATTGAAATAAGAATACATTTTCCTTTTCATTTCGTACTTGACCGTAAAATTATTACTTTTGTTTCAAAAAATCAACATTTTATGCAAAAAATTGGAATACTTTCGGATACACATGGTTGTTGGGATGAGAAATTTGCCGAATATTTCTCCGAATGTGATGAAATCTGGCATGCGGGAGACATCGGCAGTGAAGAAGTTTTGACCCGTTTGGAAGCCGTCAGACCGGTAAGAGCCGTTTATGGAAACATAGATAGTCATGTTATCCGGAGTTTGTGTCCTGAAATTTTGCGGTTTAAGGTAGAAGACGTCGAGGTTTTGCTGACACATATCGGCGGTTATCCCGGAAGATACGAACCGAAAATCAGGAAAGAGATTTATGCTTCTCCGGTTCAACTTTTTGTGTGCGGACATTCCCACATATTGAAAGTCATGTATGATAAAAGTTTGCGGATGCTTTGCGTGAATCCCGGCGCTGCCGGCCGGTACGGATTTCATAACGTGCGAACGCTCGTGCGTTTAGTGATTGATGGGGATAAAATCAGGGATTTGGAGGTGATTGAATTGAGAATGGAGAATTAAAAAATTTATGTAATTTTGTCGGATGAAACCTATATTAATGGTAGATTTAGCTACCCAATACCGAAAGATGAAAGCCGAAATGGACGCTGCGATTTCGAAAGTGATTTGTTCCGGCGAATATATCAATGGAAAAATTGTGCAGGATTTTTCTTTAGACCTTGCGGCTTATACCGGGGCGAAGTATGTGATTCCATGCGCAAACGGGACAGATGCAATTCAGATTGCATTGATGGCTTTGGGATTGCAGGCCGGAGATGAGGTAATTATTCCGGATTTTACATACGTTGCTGCCGCAGAAGTGATTGCATTACTGAAACTAAGACCTGTTCCTGTAGATGTTGATCCTTTGACTTTCAATATCGATATCAAAAAAATATCCCCAGCTCTTTCTTTGAAAACCAAAGCAATTATTCCCGTACATCTTTTCGGACAATGTTCCGATATGGCTCCTGTTTTGAAGATTGCCAAAGAAAACGCTTTGTATGTTATCGAAGACAATGCCCAAAGTATCGGTTCGGTTTACACATTCCCGAACGGAGACCGGCAACAGGCCGGAACTATCGGTGATATAGGCACGTTGTCTTTTTTCCCGACTAAAAACTTGAGTTGTTATGGCGATGGCGGCGCCCTGTTGACAAATAATGAGGCTTTAGCGCAAAAAATGCAAATGATTGCTTCGCATGGGCAGTCCCGGAAATATTATCATGAAGTAATTGGTTGCAATTCACGTTTGGATACGCTTCAGGCGGCCATATTGAGCGTAAAATTGCCTTATTTAAATACCTACATTCAATCGCGTCAAAAAGTAGCGCAGGCTTATAATGATGCTTTGAAAGTGAGAGCAGATTTGTATGAAATTCCCGAATGTATTCCGGCTTCAACGCATGTATATCACCAATATACGCTCAAAGTGAAACAAAACAAGCGGGACGATTTGCAGAAATACCTGAAAGAAAAAGGGGTTCCGACAATGATTTATTATCCAACTCCTTTGCACAAACAACCGGCTTTCAGAGGGGTAATCCGAATCGGAAGCGATTTGAGTGAGACCGAAAAACTCTGTAAGTCGGTACTCTCTTTGCCGATTCACACGAAACTCGATGAGGAACAAATTCATTACATCACCGATTTATTAGTTAATTATGAATAATTATCAAGCGCATCCGACGGCAGTCATTGATGAAGGCGCCGAAATCGGAAACGGAACAAAAATCTGGCATTTTTCGCATATCATGTCCGGATCGACAATCGGCGAAAACTGCAATATCGGACAAAATGTCGTTATTTCCCCGAAAGTAAGTATAGGCAATAACGTCAAAGTGCAGAATAATGTTTCTGTATATACGGGCGTTACATGTGAAAACGATGTTTTCCTCGGACCCAGTTGCGTATTCACCAATATTTTGAATCCCCGGAGTTTTATTTCCCGGAAAGACGAGTTTAAACCGACTTTGGTAAAGCAAGGCGCAAGTATCGGGGCTAATGCTACGATTCTCTGTGGTATAACCATTGGCGAATATGCCATGATTGGGGCTGGAGCGGTAGTCACAAAAGATGTGCCGTCTTTTGCGCTGATTGTTGGGAATCCGGGAAGGCAGATCGGCAGGGTTGATAAAGAAGGGAATACCGTTACTGCATCTGTTTGATTTGTTCGGGTGATAGTTCGGTTATTCTTGAAAGAATGTCTATAGATAGTCCTTCTTTCAAACTGTTTTTTACAATTTTCAATATTCCTTTTT
>JAISXN010000147.1 GCA_031270525.1 Candidatus Symbiothrix sp.
TTTCGTATCATTCCAATTCCATCGGATTATAAATCATTTTGAGGTCTTCGCGAGATATCATTCCGCCTTTTCCGTCGGGAACCGATTCCGGAACTTGTGCGCCAGGCACAGCATTCATCGTATATCCCAAGGGGTCTTCGGCAAAGCGTTTTTTGATTTTATCCACTTCCTTCCGGGAAGTTTTAATGTAATCCCTTTTGGCGAATTGAAGCGGTGTTTGTACGTTTTCGAGTGCAACGGCTTTAAAAATATATTGATTTTCGGAATCCACGGCATACAGAATCAATCCCGGCAAGCCTGCGAATTTCCAGGGTCCGTCGTTGACCGGCAAATCGGGAGCGAACCATGCCTCGTAATGCCTTCCCCGAAAATCGCAAGTCGCTTTTTGGCATAAATAATTCAGGCAAGTCATGGTATCGGAAGTGATTTGCCATTGGATTTCGTCCGGATTTTCTTCGTAAGTAAAAGCGCTTATTGCGGCTTGGTCGGTTACCGTTATTTTTCCTTCGGGATAATTTTTGAAAATCTCGCGATCATCGGCTTTCTGAATTCCGGAGTTTTTGATAGTTTCTTGAAAAAGAGCGACTTTCTGCGGGTTTTTCAATACGTCCATAATCAATGAATCCAAGCGGCGTTTGTAGTCGCTGTAAAACTTGGAAATACCTTTTGTCCCGATTTCCAAAACCATATAATCCGTAGATTTTTCTTGTTTCAGGCTATCTTCGACGCTCACGATCGCCGGTCTTTTGGCCATCTTGAATGTGGGCGGATAATTAAATTCGTAGAATACGCGAAAAGCGGTGGTATCCAGAGTTTCATAACCTTTTGGGAAAATACCGAGTTGAGAATAGGCAAACAGCGGGGATAAGCAAATTACCAGAAGAAAAAATAATCGTTTCATTTTATTGATATTTTAATTGTCTTTTTAATTTAGTCGCAAAAGTACGTAAAAAATTTCAATTTTATTGCATTTTTTTCAATTTCCCAACTGCCGATTCAAGCGATTCGGTAGGTTCGATAATATTGTAAGCGCCCCAAAAATCGCCGTCATAATAAGTCATGGCTTCATCGCTCAATGATTTATTCATCGAAAATGAATTTTTTCCGGATATGCGGGCGATATTATTCTGCTGATTATCAGTCACAACCATTTCACTAATCACCGTATAATTGGTTGCAAACAAACGCCGTTTCCAGTCGCATTTGAATTTCATTTCGTTGTGAACATAATTCAGATACGTTTTCCCTTCGTTTTGCCGGTAACTGATCACATAGCTGACTTCCTGCGGCGAAAAACGCAAACCTTTAGGTTTATGCCTGAGAATGAGTGCCGTAACTTTATCCTTATCGCTCATATCCATTTTAAATTCCGCGCGGGTAAAAGCCAATGTTTCCCTGTCGATATAAAAAGTTCCGGAATACAAAGGCTGTTCGATTAATATCTGTGACGAAAAATGTACTACGTATTGCAGCCGGTTGTTGATGGAAGTCATATCGCCCATTTTGTAACGGTAATAATACAGGAGATTCTTGTCCAGAATCATACCCGGATTCTTGACGATATCGCAAAAAATCGCCAGATTGGGGCCGCCCAGCAATTTCACAGCCAAGGTATCGCCGGGCTTGGGACTGATCAAACTCCGTCCTTTCAGTACCTGCACTTTTTCCCTGAAAATATCGTCTTTGTAAGAATCTTTATACAAGTGGATAACAGCTTCGGAAACATTGATGTACTTTTTGCTTTTCTGCGCCGTTTCGCGATAAAAGCCGGTCATCAGATTCGGAATCAAACTATAATTGATTTCAACCTTTTCAAGAGCGGCAACAATTAATTCCCGTGGATTTTCCCAACTTACGACTTCCACTTCATTTAGTTCGACCGGACGGGGACTCATGTAGAACGTTTGGTTCGGTTCGCTGCCTTTCGAAACTTTGATTCGGGAATTGTAATAACCTACGGCGGAAAATTCTATTTCGGGAGTTGGTAAACCGTTATTCAGTTTGAGAATAAATTCGCCGTCTTCATTACTGATTGTACCAACGTTGGTTCCTACAACAGAAACATTTACATACGAAATCTTTTTCTTGTTACGCATGTTTTTTATCGTTCCGTTGATCGTATAATAATCTATATTATCCTGAGCTTGCAGTCCCGGAAAAAGGATTAAGAGACCCAACAATAAAGATAATTTTTGAATAAAAACCATAGTTTTCATGATGTACCTCCTTGATATTTCCAATTATATAACTAATTTTGCATAATTATTTAATAAAAAAACATTTTGTATCGTATCAGGCTAAAAATAATAACCGGTTGGATAAAAAGATTAACTTTTACACTCATTCTCCTTTGTATATCGAATTGTACGGAGAAAGAGGAATCGTCTTCTTTTCCTGAACAAGAGCCTGTATTCCAACAACTTGATTCAAAACCACCTCATGAATCTCCAAAAACGCTGAAGATTCCCGAGACGCCGGAAAAACCGGTCCGGCGGAAAAACCCGGAACGCGCTCCGGCTCCGCCCTCCGGCGAAAAACCGGCTATCGCAATTCTTCCGATTAAAAAAAGTTCCATAGATTTACTTTCCATTCAATCGGAGCTTACGCAAATGATAGATACGGTAAAGCTTTCCGTCCAAATGGAACGCTTAGCCGCCGGTTCTTTTTCACAATATTACAAAGTACGCAGATTTTACATTCCGCCTGTCGAATACAAACTCAATCCCAAAGATTTAATTATTCCGGCAAGCTTGATTACCATCGGCGCTCTGGCCTCACATTCGGATAAATTCAAAGATATTCTTCCAATTACCCGGCCTAATCCCCACGATCGCAAAACGCCCGTCGATGATATAGCGCAAATAGCCGTAGCGCCAACGTTATTTATTTTCGACGCTTTGGGAGATGAAAAACACCATCCCATCGACCAGTTTTTTATTACGGCATTGTCGTACGGAATTACGGTTCTTCCTGTCCGTTACATCAAAAATCATTACAATTCACTGCGTCCTTACGGCGGAAATCATTCTTTCCCCTCGGGACATACTGCCACTGCATTTGTCGGCTCACATATTATTTACAAAGAATTTAAGGATTCTAATCCCTGGATTGCATATTCCGGATACGCAATGGGCGCTTTTGTTGCCGGCTCTCGCGTAGCCCACGACAAACATTGGGTTTCGGACGTTATGGCCGGCGCCGGAATCGCCATGCTTGCCACCGAATTGGCTTATTGGATTTATTTTCCGGTCAGAAACCTGATTACCGACGAAGCCAATAAACTATTCGGTAATGACATCATACTCAGTCCGATTATTCAACCGAATACGCTCGGTTTGAATTTTTCCATGAGTTTTTGAACCTCTTCCGAAACAAAGATAGTAACAAATAACGGATTTTCAAATATTTATGAATTTTTTTTGCAAACTTACCATAATGTGTTACTTTTGCAGAATAAAAATAAATTCCAACGAATGACGACGAGCAATGTGAGAGGAACATTAATGGATTTTGTTTCGCCGAAAGTGATGGGCATTTTAAATATTACGCCCGATTCTTTTTACGAAGGAAGCCGGAAACAGACGGAAAAAGAGATTGCCGGACGGGTTGTTCAAATCGTTGAAGAAGGCGGCGATATCATTGATATCGGAGGATATTCTTCCCGTCCGTCGGCAGCCAGTGTCGATGAAGCGGAAGAGATGCGCCGGCTGAAATACGGTTTGGAAATCCTGTTCCGCGAAGCGCCCGGTGCGATTGTTTCGGTAGATACATTTCGTTCGGAGATTGCCCGCCGTTGCGTAGAAGAATTTGGAGTTGCCGTTATCAATGATATTTCTGCCGGCACTTTGGACGACCGGATGTTTGATACCGTCGCACAACTGCAAGTTCCGTATATTGCGATGCATATAAAAGGAAATCCGCAAACCATGATGCAACATACGGATTACGCAGACCTGATGCGGGAGATTCTTCTGTACTTCGCCGAAAAAACGACTCGGTTGCATCAAATGGGAGTCAATGATATCTGGATTGATCCGGGTTTCGGATTCAGTAAAACGACAGCGCAAAACTATATGATTTTGGATAAACTGGAAGAATTTCATATCTTCGAACTTCCGCTTTTGGTTGGTTTTTCGAGGAAAACGATGATAAGGGAAGTCCTTGCGACTACGCCGGACGAAAGTCTGAACGGAACAACTGCCCTGAATATGTTCGCACTAACGAAAGGCGCACACATATTGCGCGTTCACGACGTAAAAGAAGCCGTACAAACGGTTCGATTGTATAACCGGATAAAAAATGCAAATCTATGATTGAATTTCTATCTAAAATTCCAATAAAAGACATAGTCGATATTGTATTGGTGGTTTTTTTCCTTTATGAAACTTATCTTTTAGTGAAGAAAACCGGGACCCGGACGATTTTTATGGGTGTTCTGGCATTTATTGCCATTTGGATTATCGTATCCCAGGTATTTCAGTTGCGGTTGATGGGCGAAATTCTGGACCGGTTTATCAACGTCGGTTTTATCTTGTTGGTCGTTGTTTTCCAAAAAGAAATCAGGGAATTTCTGCAAGCTTTAGGTTCCAATAAAGGCATCCGGTTTATTGCAAAATTGTTTGACGCGAAAAAAAACAGCACCGACGAAGACCTCAAGGCGATTATGCCGATTGTTATGGCAGCAATGGACATGGCCAAACGGAAAGAGGGCGCTTTGATTGCCGTCGAACAAATCGTTTCGTTAGAGACCTTTGTTGAAACGGGAGAAATTTTGAATGCCGATATCAATGCCCGTTTGATTGAAAATATCTTCTTCAAAAACAGTCCTTTGCATGATGGCGCAATGATTATATCCGGAAAAAAAATCAAAGCGGCGGCTTGCATCTTACCGGTTTCCCAAAACCAGAATATTCCCAAACATCTGGGATTGCGTCACCGCTCCGGATTGGGATTGTCACAGGAAACAGATGCTAAGATCGTTATTGTATCTGAGGAAACAGGCAAAATATCTTTGGCGCACCAAGGAGAGTTGATTATAGGGATTAGCGCAGAGCGTTTGCAGCAGGAGTTGGTAGCCAAGTAAAATGATTCAAAGCGCTTTCCGCCGAAGCTCAAAATCCCGTCCCAGATATTTCTCCCGAACAACCGGATTAGCAGCCAATTCTTCCGCAACTCCCTGATACAAAACTTTTCCCTCAAAAAGGAGATACGCCCTGTCGGTAATACTCAAAGTTTCGTGAACATTGTGGTCGGTAATCAGGATACCGATGTTTTTGTGTTTCAGTTTTCCTACAATTTGCTGGATATCCTGCACGGCAATCGGGTCGACGCCGGCAAAAGGTTCGTCCAACATGATAAATTTCGGGTCAATGGCCAGGCTGCGGGCAATCTCTACCCGCCGGCGTTCCCCGCCCGACAACTGGTCGCCCAGACTTTTACGGACTTTCTGCAAGCCAAATTCGGCAATTAAACTCTCTAATTTCTCTTTTTGATAATCAGCCGGATGCTCCGTCATCTCCAAAACGGCGCGGATATTGTCTTCAACCGACAATTTCCTGAAAACCGAAGGTTCCTGCGCCAGATAACCGATTCCGTTCCGCGCACGCATGTAAACCGGAAATTTAGTGATATCTTTATCGTCCAGAAAAATTTTCCCCTCATTGGGCGTTATCAAACCAACCGTCATATAGAAAGTCGTTGTTTTCCCGGCTCCGTTAGGCCCCAATAAACCAACAATTTCGCCTTGTTTCACATCAATCGAAACATGGTTTACAACCGTCCGGCTTCTATATCGTTTCACCAGATTCTCGGTGCGAAGTATCATTTTTTCCATGAAATCATTCCAATTTGGAGGCAAAAGTAATAAAAAAAATGATTATATTTGCACCTGAAAACGATTTGAATGATTTTCTTATAGAATGAAGGCATTAGAAAAATTCGGAGAATATGTAACGCTGATATTGAGAACGCTTACGATTCCCGAGCGTTGGAGTGTATTTTTCCGGCAAACATTGAAAGAAATTTATAAATTAGGCGTAGATTCGTTGTGGATTGTCATTTTTATATCCATATTCATCGGAGCTGTTATAACGATACAGGTTTCCCTGAATATTCAATCCCCGATCATTCCGGATTTTACGGTAGGTTACATTGCTCGTGAAGTAATTCTTCTTGAATTTTCATCAACAATTATGTGTTTGATCCTGGCCGGAAAAGTAGGTTCGAATATCGCTTCCGAATTGGGAACAATGCGCGTTACCGAACAAATCGACGCCCTTGAAATTATGGGCGTAAATTCGGCTAATTATCTGATTTTACCGAAATTGGTTGCATTTATCCTGTTTATTCCCGTTTTGGTCATTTTCAGCATGTTTTCCGGAATCATCGGCGGATATTTGATTGCTTTCACTACGGATATGATAACGATTGCCAAATACGAATACGGCATACGATATTGGTTCGTACCCTATTATATCGGATATTCCATTTTAAAATCAATGGTATTTGCTTTCTTAATTGCTTCAATTGCCTCTTTTTTCGGATATAATGTAAAAGGAGGCGCTTTGCAGGTTGGGAAAGCCAGTACGGATTCTGTGGTGACGAGCAGCGTGCTGATTCTGACTTTTGACTTGGTAATGACCCATTTAATGCTTACTAAATGATAGAAGTACGACGTTTATATAAATCATTTGAGGAAAAAGAAGTGTTGAAGGACATCTCGACGCTTTTTGACAAGGGAAAGACCAATCTGATTATTGGCCGGAGCGGCTCTGGGAAAACGGTTTTGATGAAAAACCTGATTGGTTTGGTTCGTCCCACTTCGGGTGAAATTCTCTACGACAATCGGAATTTGACCGCAATGACCAAAAAAGAACTGAAAACCCTTCGCCGTGAAATGGGCATGTTGTTTCAAGGATCGGCGCTTTTTGATTCGATGACCGTTTTGGAAAATGTGATGTTTCCTCTGACCATGTTCACCCGCGACAGTTGGAAAGACCGTGAAAAACGGGCAAAGTTTTGCCTGGAAAGGGTAAATCTGACTGATGCGGACGATTTATATCCCGGAGAAATCAGCGGCGGAATGATGAAAAGGGTGGCTATCGCCCGCGCCATCGCGATGAATCCGGCTTATTTGTTCTGCGACGAACCCAATTCGGGATTAGACCCGAAAACCGCCCTGCTCATCGACGATTTGATTCACGACATTACCAAAGAATATAATATAACGACGATTATTAATACCCACGATATGAATTCGGTAATGAATATCGGCGAAAAGATTATTTTTATTAACGAAGGACGAAAAGCCTGGGAAGGAACAAAAAATGAAATCATGACGTCGACCAGCAAGGAATTGAACGATTTTGTATTCGCGTCCGACTTATT
>JAISXN010000220.1 GCA_031270525.1 Candidatus Symbiothrix sp.
GCAATATATTTTCCTTCGGATAATTCTAATCCTTTATTTAAACAATATACCAAACCTTCATGTTTGAGAGTCACAAGTTTTATGCGTTTGTCATTGTAACCGGCCAAGATGTTTGAAGTCGAATCCGTTGAACCGTCATTTACAATAATAAATTCAAAGTCTGTAAATGTTTGATTTAATATGGAATCAACGGCTTCTGCAATATATTTCTCGCCATTGAAAACCGGCATTAACACAGATATTTTTACGGAATATTCCATTATTAAATTGTTAGTTTTGATTACAAAAGTACGATAATTTTTTCATTTTTAATATATTTTATAGCAATTATTTTTCCGAATACAAATCCTCCCACCATTCCGGCTGGTTTTTCAACCATTTGGCAAACCATGCATAAATGGTTTTATTCCAATCAATACGCTTTTGATATGTATAAATTGCGTGATTTTCCTCTTTTACCGTAATCAATTCTACGGTTTTGCCGAGAATTTTCAAAGCGTTGTACATCTGAATACTTTCCCCGATGGGCACATTGGTATCTGCGGCGCCGTGCAGTAAAAGCAGAGGCGTTTTGATTTTATCAGCCATAAACAGAGGGCTTTGTTCGGTATATAACTGCGGATTGTTCCACGGATAGCTGTATGCGCTTGCTGCGGCGCTATAACCGTAACCCCAATAACCTTCGCCCCAGTAACTCGTTATGTTACTGATTCCTGCGTGGGAAACGGCGGCGGCAAAGAAATCCGTCTGGGTTTGCAAATATTGGGTCATGAATCCGCCGTAAGAAGCGCCGATACATCCGACTTTGGCGCTATCGATAAAAGGATGTTCGCGGCAAAATAGGCGGGCGCCGTCGATAATTTCCGAAGCTGTTTTTTTACCCCAGGCATTGACGTGGCGGGCGGAAAATTCTTGTCCGAATCCGGTTGTCCCTGACGGTTGCAAGGTATAAACTACGTATCCCAAAGCGGCGTAAACCTGCAATGGATAAGTCGATTCAAAAGTGCGTGGCGTAGGAGAAGTGCCTCCGTAATAATACACAATCAAAGGATATTTTTTGTTAGCATCGAAGTCGTAAGGCAAATAAAAGCGGCCTTCGATGGTTGTTCCGTCGGAGGAAACGAAGTTCCAGTCGGTCACTTTGCTTAAGGTCATTTCGTCTAATTGAGATTTGAACGGATCGGACAACAAAACGGATTTCCCGGTTTTGAGATTGTAACTGTACAAGCGGTAAGCATTGTTGGTTCCTTCTCCTTGAAAAATGGCTATGGGTGCGTCTTCCGCCAAACGAAATCCGCGAATCATATTTTCCTGCAAATCAAGCTTTTTGAATGTCGCATCGGCAGGGTCATAAACATAAATTTGTGAACGGTCTTTATCTTCTGCCGAAAAATAAATCAGGTTATCGTAATTCGACCATTGAGCGCCGGAAATACTCGGATTGAAATCTTTGGTAACCGGTTTGACGCCTTTGCTTTTCAAATCAACGATAAAAGCTTGTACGTCATAAGAATTGGAAATCTGTCCTTCTTTGATGTTCAGACCGATACCACCGAAAGCTTCGGCGCTGCCCGAAACTAAAAGTTGCCGGGAATCAGGCGAATAGATTGCGCGATTGATAAACGGATCAGAAAAAAGCGTATCCATTTTCAAGGTAAGCAAATCCATTTCGTACAAAGTATTTTTTTTGAAAGGCCGTTCGGTAATATTTTCTTCATTGGCGAGAAGTAAAATCTTTTTGCCGTCGTGACTGATATCGTTGAGAGAAATGTTTGTCCTGCCAAAGGTAATGCGTTGAACGGTTTTCGTATCAAAATTGTAGCGAAAAAGCGAATTGCGTCCCCGGAAAGAGCCGGAGCGGTCGCTTGGGGAGAGTAGCCGTTTCAAATCGCCTTTATCGGCAGGGATTTCTTCCCTGACTTGAAGCAATAAAAAGCGATTGTCCGGCGATACAAGATAGTTGTCGAATTGCAGATTTTCGGCAATCTTTTTTTCTTCCAAAGTAGCAATGTCCAATATATACAAGTCTTTTTGGCTTGTGCCTTTTTGAGAATAAACTAATTGATCCTTGCCGGTAAGCCAGCGAGGACTTGTTTCGTCAGTAAAACGGTAAACGATTCTGTTCGTTGACGTTTCCCGCAATTCCAATGTAAAAACGCTTTTCCCGCCGGGAAAAGTTTGGGTTGTTCCGAAGACAAAATATTTTCCGCTCGGAGAAATACTGCAACTGCTCGACAAACGTTTTCCTTCCAGAATATCGTTAATGGTAATTCTTCGCAAAGAATTTGTTGACAGGACGACTTGCGCCGAAGAATCTTTTTTATCCGGTGTTATTTTGACAGTCAGTTTCGATTCGTCAAGATTTTTCACTTCCGCCAATCGTTTGATAATCACTTCGTAACAACGAGGTTCCAAAGTCAGGTCCAAAGAAATATCCTTGGCTTTCGACAAACTGTCTTCCTTGGTTTTTTTTGTTTTTTCCAATTTGTTGTTGATATAAACTTCAAACATATCAGTGGACGTAATCAACAATTTAGCCTTGCAATACCGGTCGGCGTCAATATTGAACGACAGCAGTTGAAGCGCTTTGTCGCGATCGGGGATTTTCCGGTCATAAGGGGCGAATGGTAAGGTGAAAACTCCGGCTGTATCGGCTTTTAGAATATCTTGGACTTTTGTAACTTCCTGAAAATCGACCTTGTTTTTTAAAAGGTTTTCCTTTTCAAAAGTCTTTTTTTCGACGTTCGTACTGTCGAGCATAATGGGTGTGTACACCGGAATTAAAGACGACGCCTTCAATTGTTCGACTTTGATTGATTTTTGAGCGGAGATGCTCAAGGAAATATGAAAGAAAATCAAGAGGAAGAAATACTTTTTCATACGGAATTATTTTTGTACCCCCGACGTGAATCGAACACGTATTTAAAGTTTAGGAAACTTCCGTTCTATCCGTTGAACTACAGGGGCATCTTCTTTTTTGCCCTGCAAAAGTAATACATTTATCCGAAAAAAGCAAGAGTGCCGGAAAGCAGACTACTCGAAAACTTCGTGCAGAATATCCAAAGATTTTATTCCCGGGAAATGAGTTAAATGCAAACGATAATATTCTAAAATAGCGGTAATGATGGTTTTACGTTCGACTCCGGTCAACTTGAAAGCGGTCATGTTTTCATACTTGATTCGTAAAAGATTATAAAAAAAGCGACTTTCATCGGGATTGAGAAAGTGGGGATGCAAAGGTTTGTTCGTGACAAAAACGCCGTTGAACATATCGAAAAACATCCCTTCTTTGTAGCCGGAATCATCGGGATAAAAACCCAGGAAACGACTCAAAGTAACCATAAACACCAGATGAAAATTAGCGCAGGATTTGTCGGTTAATTCCAATACCTGAATGGATTGCAACAAAAAATCGAAAAGAATTTTATTGGTCTGAACTTCTTTCACTACTTTACCGATTAATTCAGCCAGAAAAATGCCGATAGCGCTTTTTACCGGATTATTCAACAACGATATTAAAGGAATATGCACTTTTGCTTCTTTAATCCGTTGAATATCACGCAGATTCCTATGATCTACCTCCAAATCCAAAACGGCCAAAGCATGAAATAACGATTGGGGCGTCCTGGTTTTCCGGCTTTTTGATTTTGCTCTCAGATAGGATGACATTCCGAACTCCTCTGTGTAAATCAATGTAATAGAATAAATATCGCTGTATGCTGAATTGTGCAGGACAATTCCTCTCGTTTTGTATTGCATTAGACAAGGATCATAATGAGTAATTTAGAAATGATTTCCGCAATAAACAAAACAATGATGAACGAAATAATTCCTTTATTGCCTTTCAGATTCCCGGAAACAGAATAGGCATTGTACATCAGTATGATATACCAAATAATAGATAAAAGAGAAACAAACGACATCAGTAAAATCAGTAGCAGATTATTTTGAAGGTAAGACATAATTAATTGAATATCAGTACCAAAATCAGCCATTTGATGAAGACTTGGAATAAAGCCCAAAAGTACGCCAAAGAGCATCGGTTTTTTAGCAAGCGCCATCGTTCCGGCCATATCGACCAATCGAACCGAGGATTTGGAAAGAATTCGCGCTGTCAGATAAAAAACCGCCACCGCCGATAGCCAAGACAAAAATATACAATAAAGGAACGGCAAAAAAGGAATCCGGTTATTTAAACTGACAAAATGGAGGTCCAAAACCCCATCCATTATCGTCGAGGCAAAATAGGATAAGACCGATAACACCAGTAAGAAAACAACTCCTGCCAACAACGACCAGCCACCGGCAAAATAACGGAACGGCTGAAATAAATAACTCAATAAAGAACCTTTAGCTTTCATAACTTTTAATTTTTTGAATGATTTCATCTAATAAATTTCTGACTGTCGGATAACTCAATCCCAAATATTTAGCCATGTCTTTCAGACTGCCGCTGCTTTTTACAAATTGCAGGATAAACTCCTGATTATCAATCGGTAATCGGGCTAATACAGGTAAAGTAAATAAACCGTTAACTTCGGTATCGCAATTTTCACATTTCAAACATTTGACTTTTAGTGGCGTCCGGCATGACGGACAATCACAAGGAAAATTTGTATTCATAAAACCTGTTTTTAATATATTGATTTTATTTTTTGCAAAGATAATAATAATTTTAATAAAACAAAAGTATTTTTTAATTTTATTTATTTTAAGTAGATGTTTTAGTTTCGCGTCTCCAGCGTTTCATTGTGTTTATGTTAACAAAACTTTAACGTAAAAATAACATAGATTTCACATTATCTTTAAAAATTTGTTTTTATTTTTGCAACCGAAACAAAAGTTACGTTGTTTCTTAAACAAATTTTGGTATTAGCCAAAACGAATTTTATATGAAAAAGGTAAATCCAAAACAAAAAAATCGGAGATTAGGAACATTCATGAATTTCCTGGCGGATTTCGCATTCAAGAAGATTTTCAAGAACAAAAAGTTGTTGATTGATTTTCTGAACGAAATTTTGGGGGAGAAGTGCAAAATGGTGGGTTTAGACTATCTGGATATTGAACAATTAGGCAGGACGGAAGAAGACCGTAGAGCGGTTTACGACATTTATTGTAAGAATGAAGATGAAGAGTGTTTCATTATTGAAATGCAAGTTGCTTATCAGAAACATTATCTCGACAGGATGTTGTTTTATTCAACTTTCCCGATTCAGGATTATGCGATAAAAGGGAATTGGAATTATGAGCTAAAGCCGCTTTATTGTATTTCAATTGTGAATTTCGAGATATTCAAAGATGACGATGAAGGCTTGAGTCATCTCGAAGTTATCAAGAGAGAAACGATGCGAAAAGCAACCGGTAAATTAAACTATATAACAATCGAGTTACCAAAGTTTAAGAAAACGCCGAGGCAGTTGGAAACGAGATTAGATTGTTGGATTTACTGTATCAAGCATTTGCAGAGATTAAAAGAACAACCGGCCGAATTGCATGATGAAATATTTGATGACTTATTTGAAACGGCAAGAATAAACAAATTAAAAGAAGAAGATATGGGACAGTATAACAAAAGCATTACTGATTATAAAGACGTACAGATTTGTATGAGAGACACCATGGAATTGGGCATGGAGAAAGGAATGAGAAAAGGTCTCGAAAAAGGATTGAAAAAAGGATTGAAAAAAGGAATATTGAAAATTGTAAAAAACAGTTTGAAAGAAGGACTATCTATAGACATTCTTTCAAGAATAACCGAACTATCACCCGAACAAATCAAACAGATGCAGTAACGGTATTCC
>JAISXN010000205.1 GCA_031270525.1 Candidatus Symbiothrix sp.
ATATACACGGAAATTCCTTTGGCTCCCCATATTGTACTAACCGTTGAAACTCCTGTTATCGCTTCTCTGGGTCCCGATTATATATGGATTGACGGATATTGGACATGGGATTATCGTTACAGGGAATACGTATGGATGCAAGGATATTGGGCACTGTCTCCTTATGCGGGCGCTTTTTGGATTCCCGGATATTGGGAATATTATAGAGGCGGTTACCGTTGGGTAGATGCCCGCTGGCTACCGAGAGATTATCATTTCGCTTATGGATATTGTCGTGATAGATATGATTATTACGGACGTCCGGTATATTATGACCGTCCCCGTAACAATGTCCGAACAGGCTATGCTTACACTTATGATAACAGACCTGAATACAGAAGTAAAGGATATAGCAGTTCGCCTCGTTTCAACGATACTCCGAAAAGTGAACGGACCCGTATCACAAAAGAATATCAGCAGCAAACCCGCAATTCGGCCCGGCCCGCCAATACAGATCGTAACAAGCAGGAAACCATTCGGATACGAGAAAGTAATTCGCAAGGAAGCCAGACGCCTGCAACGACAAACCCAAGCCGAACTCAACCGGACAATAACAGACAAAATTCCGGTACTGTGAGAAGTAACGAAAACAGGTCGTCGGGTGAGACCGGATCAAGTGTAAACAGAACCTCTTCTTCCGGTGAAAGCAGCAGTCGCTCAAACTCAGTCAGAAGTTCAAGTTCAAGCTCAAGTTCAAGTTCAGATTCAAGGACAAGGTCTTCTTCCGGATCAGGTAGAAGATAAAAATCCATTTGGCATAGTTAGCAAATAAAGCTGTCAAAACAAAATGACAGCTTTATTTGTTAAATTAACTTGTTACTCAAGTGATTTGTTTAAACAATATGGAGAATATCCCGAAATTTTGTTATATCTTTGTAAACAGTTAACAAATTTCACTAAAGTCTTAATAAAATAAAAAACAGTTAAAAATTATGGCCAAAGAAATTAAATTTAGTTTGTTATACCGTGACATGTGGCAATCTTCCGGTAAATATCAGCCAAGGGTTGACCAACTAAAACAAATTGCTCCCGTGATTATCGACATGGGTTGTTTTGCAAGAGTCGAAACTAACGGCGGAGCTTTTGAACAGGTGAATTTACTATATGGAGAAAACCCCAACCACGCTGTTCGTGAGTTTACAGGTCCTTTTAACGAAGCAGGGATCCAGACTCACATGCTTGACAGAGGTTTGAACGGATTGCGCATGAATCCCGTGCCTTCCGACGTCAGGAAATTAATGTACAAAGTCAAACATGCGCAAGGTGTAGATATCACTCGCATTTTCTGCGGATTAAACGACCTTCGGAATATTATTCCGTCGATTCAATACGCAAAAGAAGGCGGAATGATTCCCCAAGCGGCGTTGTGTATCACGTACTCTCCCATCCACACGGTTGATTATTATGTAAATTTAGCCGATAAATTAATTGAAGCAGGCGCCGAAGAAATTTGTCTGAAAGATATGGCCGGAATCGGTCGGCCGTATAGTAACGGACAAATAATCAAAGGAATAAAAAAACGTCATCCGAAAATTACTATTCAATATCATGGACATTCAGGGCCGGGATTTTCCGTTGCTTCTATGCTGGAGGCGGCCTGTAATGGCGTTGATTATATTGACGTAGCTATGGAACCCTTGTCTTGGGGTATGGTTCATCCCGACGTAATTACCATTCGCGCCATGCTGAAAGACGCCGGTTTTTTAGTGCCGGATATCAATATGGAAGCTTATATGGAAGCCCGCCGGTTAACTCAAAGTTTTATCGACGATTTCCTGGGATTTTTCATTGATCCGAGTAATAAAACCATGACTTCGCTGTTGGTGGGTTGTGGCCTTCCGGGTGGAATGATGGGTTCGATGATGGCCGACCTGAAAGGGATGCACAGCGCTATTAATCTTGCGCTTAAACAAAACGGGAAAAAGGAAGTTTCGCTTAATAATTTGGTTGTCAGACTGTTCAACGAAGTTGAATCTATATGGCCAATGTTAGGATATCCGCCATTGGTTACCCCGTTCAGTCAATACGTTAAGAATATTGCTTTGATGAATATTTTTGCAGAAGCCAAAAACGAACCTCGTTTTTCGATGATTGATAAAGACAGTTGGAATATGATTCTCGGAAAAACGGGAAAACTTCCCGGCGCTTTAGCCCCTGAAATCATTGAGTTGGCGAAAGCAAACAACCTGGAATTTTACGAAGGGAATCCACAAGATGCTTTCCCCGATGATTTAGACCGTTTCAAAGAAGAAATGAAAGTAAACGATTGGGATGAAGGCCCTGACCAGGAAGAGTTATTCGAATTTGCAATGCACGAACGCCAATACAGGGACATGAAGTCGGGAGCTGCAAAAAACAGATTCAATCAAGAATTGGAACAAGCCAAAGAAAAAGCCCATGCGCCGATTATTATCAAACGGCCGGTTATTGAAATACCGATGTTCAGTTTTGAAGAAATCAGCGCCGAATATCCACATGCGAAACCCGTACATGCGCCGTGTAAAGGGAAAGTTCTCTGGCAATACGATATGATGGACGTTTCGACTGCGCCTTTTGAAGGGGCAAGCATTAAAAAAGGCAGCAATTTGTGTTATATCCAAAATATATACGGCATAGAACCGGTTCCCGTCGGCTATGACGGAGTTATCGTCGGCACGTATGCAAGGCAGGGAAAGGAAGTTCAGAAAGGGGAAATATTGGCCTTTATCAATTAAAATGATGAATGCCGAATTTATCCTTCGGGAACTTTTATCTGTCGCCAACCCCGAAAAGGCGAAGTTTCTCCAGGGGTTCTTTAAAACCGGCAAAGGACAGTATGCCGAAGGAGATGTGATGCTGGGGATTGTCGTTCCGTTGACCCGTGATATTGTCAAAAAGAGCCCTGCACTTCCTTTCGATGAAATTCAAGTTCTCTTGGATTCGGAATACCATGAAGCCCGCTTAGCCGGGCTTCTTTTTCTTGTGAAACAATTCAAAAAAGCAAAGGAAGCAGAACGGAAAGAAATTTTTGATTTTTATCTGAAAAACGCACGCAAGGCCAATAACTGGGATTTGGTCGATGTCACTTGCCGTGATGTAATCGGCTTGTATTTATTGGACAAGGACGACAGAAGCGTATTGTATCGTTTGGCCGGAAGCGATAACTTGTGGGAACAACGTATCGCTATCGTATCGACTTGGACATTCATCAAAAACAAACAATTTGATGATACACTTGCCATTGCAGAAAAATTACTTACTCACAAGCACGATTTGATGCACAAAGCCGTTGGTTGGATGTTGCGGGAAGTTGGGAAAAAAGACCGACAAACGCTTGTCGATTTTCTGGAAATACATTATAAAAACATGCCGCGCACGGCTTTACGGTATGCTATTGAGCATTTTTCACCGGAGGAGCGGGCTTATTTTATGCGGAAATAATTAATTTTTTTATGCATGTCAAAAACTTAAGACAAAATGTCAAAAATTTGATACACTAAATCCTTGTTTGTTAAAAATATATCTCGTACTTTTGCCAACAATTAAAGATTGTACATGGAATTACTTATTTGCGATTACAGATGTTCGATGGCGCCTCTGAAAATTGAATGTGGGGAATTTCCATTTATAGTAAACCAAACAATAAAAACTTTTAACTGATGGAAAGGGTTCATATAGGTTCAGTTATTCATGAAAAATTAAAAGAGCAGGGTATGAGTGTTACGGATTTTGCCAAAGCGCTGCATTGTAATCGCCCCAATGCATATTCCATATTTGAACGTAAAAACGTTGATGTGGAATTATTGGTAGATATTTCTAAGGTTTTGAATTGCGATTTACTTTCAATTTATCAGAATAGTATTCCAAAACCGGATTGTATCGTTCTTATTGAAACCAATGAGCGAAAAATAAAAGAGATACAATCTGATGATTCGATAAAAATCTTGTATGTTCAAAAACCTGCAAAGTAATCATGCGGAATATAGGAAACATTTTTGGGAATTTCTTAAAACAAGGCTCGCCCCCTTGTTTGGAAAGGCTTTTGTGTGAGCCAATCCCAAATTAACCAATAAGTAAAATAATATAAACCAAAATTCAAAAAGGCGTTGTAAAAAATGTGAGTATAATTCGATTAGCCAAAACCCTGGCAAGGTTTCAGGAAGTTGGACGTGTCCGGCGTGTAGAATGCGAGCTGGTTGCGAGAAAAAAAGAGCGAATCCGAAAAGCTTTGATAGAGTAGGACTTAGAAATACGGTTAAGATATTTTGGTTAGAATCAAAGAGTGACGGAAAGTTTTGTTTCGTCACTCTTATTCAAAAAATTATAATAAGATGAAAAGTAGTAACAAATTGATATTCAATTATTTATTTTCATTAATCGGTATTTGGATTTTTGTATCTTGCCCTGCAAAGAGCCAAATCCTTGGAGAAGGTTATAAAATTATTCCTGTAAATAAAAATTTGAAAGATTTCCCGGGGAAATATGACGTCAGCAGTCCGCTTAATACTTTCATAATTTATAATTATACATTAGGAAACGGGAAAAGCGAAGACTTAATCGCATTATCTTCGCTTCAGATAAAAAGCAGAATTACCGATAATACGCGCCGTCTTTCCGAAAAGGAATTAAATAAATACATTGAAGAAGTTATTATTTATAAAGATTCTGTTGCAGCCGTGATTTCGAGTTATGAAGATTCGTTATTTACCTGCTGGTATTTCTATCATGAAAACGGACAATGGTTGAATGCAGGAGAAGGATGGGGAGGGGAAAAACCGGAAGATGCAAGGGAAGTATTTTTAAAAAATGCCGACAGGCAGTTGTCCGTAGTCCGTAAAATAAAAATGTTGGACTCGGTATCGACCGACACAACGACATTCGTTAGTTATCTTAAAATGCATGGAAAGCAACCCAAAGATTATTTAATTGATGCGCTGAAAAATCATAAATTGGTTATCTATGGTGAAATACATTTTCGGAAAATATCTTGGGATTTGATGCGGCAACTTATAAAAGCGCCTGAATTTCACAATACAACCGGAGCCGTTTTTTTAGAGCTTTCGGTAGATGCTCAAGCGGCGCTCGACAAATTTTCCGGTAATGAAAAGAAAGATGCCAATATCATTCTGGATGTTTTTAGAAAAGAAGAACTTACAGGGTGGTTAGATAGAGGCATGTATGATTTTATCCTTGATTTGTGGGATTTAAATAGCAATTTGCCTGATGAAAAGAAAATCAAAGTGATAGCCGCTGATTTCCCACGACCTTTTCATTCGTCGATAACTACGAAAGAACGCTATGAATCCTTTCTTGGTGCAGCTCCCGACAGGAATGAATGTATGGCTAGTACGATTGAAAATTACATTCAATCGACGCAAGACAAACGCAATTGTCTGTTTATTGTCGGAAGCGGACATGGCTATAAATCTTCCGCTTTAAATCGGGGTTCTTATCAAAAAAACGGTATATCGGCAGCAGTTCTTTTATCTGAAAAATTCGGTGAAGAAAATATTTTTTCCATATTCACCCATTCGCCGGTAATTTCAAATCACGGATATGTTTACGGTAAAATAAGAAAGGGTCTTTTCGACTATATTTTTGAAAAAAACGAAAATAAACAAATTGCCTTCAATCTACGGAATAGCCCGTTTGGAAAGGAATTATTCGACGCTTCTTCCATAATATGTTTCGATATGAAAACAGGCACTTTTGAGGACAATTACGACGGTTATATTTTCTTACAACCTGTGGATGAAGAAATAAGGAATGTGCCTTTATATGAGATATTTACAGACAATTTTATTAATGAGATAAAAAAACGTGCGAGTATTATTGAAAAGGAAGAAAGCATCTTTTGGGGCATGAAACTAAAAGACCTTAACCGAACTCGCCTTTTGCAAAATATGAAAGAAGAAGAAGAAAATAAAAGATGGAAATTTTAAAAAATAAACCAAAATAAAACGACTTTCGAAAGTAGTGAATATAAATTTTTTTATTAACAATTAAAACTTAAGCAACATGAAAAAAGTTAAATTTGAAGACTTGTCTTTTGACAAGGAAAAACTGAAACTTGTGGAACTTGCAGCTTTAGAAGGTGGACGAGCCATAGAATTTATGAATTCGACTTTATCAAGAGATGGTTGTAGCTCCGGAGTGTGTGAAAACATTCGCGAGATAGGAGCCGGCTATTGTGAAGATGCGGTTTGTACTAGCGGAATAGGCGTTTGCACCGGGAAAACTGCATAATGTTTTCGGCACGTTCTATTGTGTATGAAATTGTTATTGTAACAATGTAATTTTATAGGAGGTTGTTTTGTGAGTTAACCTCTTTGAAAACAACCTCTTATTTTAGTTTTATTAAAAATGGAAATAATTTTATGAATATAGATAAGAAAATAGTGTTTAACCATTTTTACAAGTTAAGGCATGATATAAGGAGAAGTCATATTCTGGCTCCGTCATTCGTTGACAAAAAACATGCCGCACTCGTTCAACCAAGATGGATGTCCCGGATACATCCCGTTTATGCTATGATTTTTTCCTTTATGTCGGAGCCTGTTTCATTTTCCGACCTTACAAAAGAATTATCCTACTTTTTGGAAATGCCGGAAGAAGATATTGAAACTTTAATCAAACCGTTTATCAGTAATAATGAAATAGCGGTGACAAATTATAAAGGAGTAGCCAATTTTTTTCCACGAAATATTGTTATTGAAGAAGACCAATTGTTCAATAATATAGTTCATTATATGCCACAACAATTTGCATATAAAGAAATAGATTTGGAACGGGAACGTTTTTATACCGCTCCTGCCAGTATCTTATTTATGGTTAACAATTATTGTTATACGGATTGTGTATATTGCTATGCCAATAAAAGCGTAAGAACCGCACCTCTTTCCTTTGATAAAATAAAAGACATCATAATACAAGCAAAAAAATTGGGAATTGCAGCTATTACCGTTGTTGGCGGGGAGGTCTTTTTATATAAAAATTGGAAGGAACTGTTTGATTTCCTTATTGAAAACGGTTATAAAGAGTCATTAGTCTCAACCAAAGTACCATTGAATGAAGAAGATATAATTGCTTTTGAACCATACGGCATTCCTATTCAGATTTCATTAGACTCGCTTGATTCTGAGATTTTAAAACAAGTTCTTAATGTAAAGTCCGATTATGGGGGAAAAATTAAGCAAACGATAAGCAATATAGACAAACACGGGATTGATTTTCAGGTAGCAACGGTGCTCACGAAGCATAACGAATCAATTGATAATTTGAAATCACTTCATGATTTTTTAGCGAAATTTAAAAAACTGCGAAGATGGGAAATAAGGGTTGGATTTAAGTCCCTATATAGTCGAGGCGATTTTGACCGCATGAAATTATCCAAAGACAGTATAAATAATATCAATCAGTGGGTAGAAGAAATTAAGAAGACGACATCTTTGAATATTCAGTGGTCGATAGATACCGGAGAAAAATATTTTAAGTCGGAAGAAGGAAGTCGGAAATTCACAGGGAGTAGATGTTCGGCAAATTATTCGAATATGGTTATTTTGCCTGACGGAAAAGTGACTATTTGTGAACAATTATATTGGAATCCCCGATTTATAATCGGCGACGTATCCAAACAATCCGTTGAAGAAGTCTGGAATTCTCCCAGAGCAATTGAATTGGCTTTCCCGAAAAAAGAACATTTCAGGGACGAAAGCGTTTGCAAAAAATGTAGCATTTTTGAAAAATGTCTCTCTTTTCCTAACAAGTGTTATGCAGATGTGTTGAAAGGATATGGAGATAAAAATTGGGATTATCCCGATCCGCGCTGTGCGAAAGCGCCTCGGTTTATTAATGAACTTCAGGCATTGTGAAAGCAAAACGGATTTAGTTGCAAAAATGAAATCTTTCCCCATCTATATCCAGCACGATGCGATGGACTGCGGTCCGGCTTGCCTTCGCATGATTGCCGCCCATTACGGTCGTCATTTCTCTTTGGAGGAACTTCGCGAGAAATCCCACATTACACGTTTGGGCGTATCCATGCTTGGTATTAGCGAAGCCGCTGAGAATATTGGTTTTCGTACTGTCGGCGCTCGTCTGTCTTTTGAACAACTGGTTGAAGAAGCTCCTTTGCCCTGTATTGTTCATTGGAATCAGAATCATTTTGTCGTCTTGTACAAAATTTTGCACCGCCGCCATTGTAAGTGCGTTGCACGTAATGCTTCTACACATAACGCCTCAATATATCGGTTGCACGTCGCCGATCCTACCGGCGGCAAGGTTGAATATAGCGGGGAAGAATTTTCTCAATGCTGGCTTTCAAATCGGCGCAACGGAAAAGATGAAGGTATCGCTTTGTTTCTTGAACCTACCCCGGAGTTTTATACATCCGAAGATGAACCGGTGAATCGAAAAGGCTTTTTGTTTCTGTTTTCCTACCTGAAGCCTTACAAAAATTTGGTTTCCCAACTGCTTTTGGGATTATTGTTCGGCAGTTTGTTGCAATTGATTTTCCCTTTCCTGACTCAGTCCGTAGTCGATATTGGAATTAACAGCCGTAACATCGGGTTTATTTACCTGGTTTTGGTTGCCCAACTTATGCTTACCCTTAGCAGCTCCACTGTCGAATTCATTCGCGGGTGGATTTTGCTTCATCTCGGTACTCGTATCGACATTGCCCTCATCTCCGACTTTCTGATTAAACTCATGAAGTTACCGATGGGCTACTTTGATACCAAAATGACCGGCGACATTTTGCAACGAATCGGCGACCACAACCGTATCCAAAGTTTTTTGACTAATTCTACGCTTGGAACGCTGTTTTCCATGTTTAATATCCTGATTTTCGGGATTATTCTTTGTCTGTACAGTTTGAAGATATTTGCTATTTTCCTTATCGGAAGCGCCCTGTATTTCTGTTGGGTTTGGTTGTTCATGAAGAAACGTGCAGCCCTCGACCATAAGAATTTCGCCCAGCAGTCCGCTCACCAGAGTAATATCATCCAACTTGTTACCGGTATGCAGGAAATCAAACTCAATGGCTGCGAACGACAAAAACGTTGGGAATGGGAACGGATACAAGCACGGCTGTTCCGTTTGCGGGTCAAAGGCTTGGCTTTGGGGCAGTATCAGGATTCCGGAGCTATCCTGATTAATCAAACGAAAAACATTCTCATTACTATCTTCGTCGCTCAATTGGTTGTCGGCGGACAAATGACTTTGGGGATGATGCTCTCCGTTCAATACATTATCGGGCAACTCAACGGGCCGGTTGACCAACTCATAAACTTTTTCCGCTCTATGCAGGATGCCCGCCTCAGCCTCGAACGGCTCAGCGAAATACATGAAAAAACCGACGAAGAACCGCAAGACGAAAACCGAATCGGCGAATTTCCCAAAGGAAAGAATCTTCGCTTCGAAAACGCTTCTTTTTCATACGACAAGACGTCTATCGGAGAATCTGTCTTGAAAGATATCAATTTGGTTATTCCGGCTAACAAACAGACGGCTATCGTTGGGACAAGCGGTAGCGGAAAAACAACTCTGGTAAAATTGCTGTTGGGTTTTTATCCTTTGGATAAAGGAACAATTTCTTTGGGAAACAATGCACTCGACACTTACAGCCTTCGCCAATGGCGCAAACATTGTGGGATCGTCATGCAGGACGGATTCATTTTTTCGGATACTATTGCGCGAAACATTGCTCCCGGTGAAGAATTCATCGACAAGGAAAAACTTCTTCATGCGGTAGAGGTTGCTAATATCCGCGATTTCATCGAGTCTTTGCCTTTGGCGTACAACACAAAAATCGGTAGCGAAGGTCACGGCCTGAGTCAGGGACAGAAACAAAGAATCCTCATCGCAAGAGCTGTTTACAAGGAACCGGAATTTGTCTTCTTCGATGAAGCAACCAATGCGCTGGACGCTAATAATGAACGCATGATTATGAACAACCTTTCTTCGTTTTTTCAAGGGAGGACCGTTATTGTTGTTGCCCATCGCCTCAGCACGGTTCGCAACGCCGACCAAATTATCGTTTTGGAAAAAGGTAAAATAGATGAAACAGGGACGCATGAAGAACTAACAAAAAAACAAGGCACTTATTATAAACTGGTTAAAAATCAATTGGAATTGTGATATGGAACAAAACCGCCAACAAGCCATCGAACTGCGTAGCGAGGAAATGCAAGACATCCTCACTCGCCCGCCCCATGTTTTGGTGCGTAGCGGTATCTCCGTAATTTGCGGGGTAATTTCGCTTTTGACGGCAGGCAGTTTTTTCTTCAAATATCCGGATATAGTGCAAGGCGAAATTTTGATTACCACCCAAAATCCACCGGTGTGGTTGGTAGCCAAAACGAGCGGAAAAATCAAAGAATTGAACTGTTCCGACAAACAAACGGTGAAGATTGGGGAAATCCTCGCCGTAATTGAAAACCCTGCCGAAACAAACGATGTATTGAATGTAAAAAATCTTTTGTCACAATCAACGATTAATGATTCTGTTTTTTGCTTGCCGAAAGAAATATCTCATACGAACTGTGAATTGGGAGTTATCCAAAACGTTTATTCCGCTTTTGTAAGGGCTGCCGTCGAATATCAAAACTTTCTTTCTCTCAGTGCTACACAAAAAGAAAAGGAGGCTTTGAACTTTCAAATCTCAGGACACAAAAATTATACGGACAACCTGAGGAAACAGTTGCAATTGAAAAAAGAAGAACTGGAAATTGCAAAATCTGCTTACGAAAGGGAAAAACATTTATTCGAAAAGGGGACTATCTCGAAAGCTGAAATGGAAACCGCCGAGAGCGTCTGGTTAACTATTCGTCAGTCGCTTCAACAGTTGCAGACAAGCCTTGCTTCCAACCGGATAGAATTCGGACAATTGCGGGAATCGCTTTCCAAACTCGACATTCAGTACCAAAGAGAACGAAACAGTCTGCTTTCTAATTTGAAAACGGCAACCAATGAACTTGAAACTGCCATTGAAAACTGGGAACAGACCTGTTTGCTGATTAGTCCAATCAATGGAACAGTTACCTTCAATACATTCTGGACAAACAACCAATTCACTAATGCGGGTGACAAAGTATTGGCTGTTATTTCTGAAAATCAGGGAAAAATACTTGGAAGAATAAAGAGTCCCGATTCCATGTCGGGAAAGATTAAACCGGAACAAAGGGTTAACGTCAAGGTAAACGGTTATCCGTACATGGAATATGGGACTTTGCAGGGTTTGGTGAAAACCATCTCCTTGGTTCCGAACGAAAATAATTATATCATTGAAATAAATCTAAACCAAGGACTTATAACAAACACCGGAAAAACGCTTGCTTTCACCGGCGAATTGACCGGACAAGCGGAAATCATTACCGATGACCGCCCTTTGTTTGACAGGGTCTTTGCTCCTTTGAAATATTTGTTGAAAAAATATGTGAGGTAAAAAAAACTTTTTTTCACTACCTGTGTTTGGAAATTGTAAGATTTTCATGTAATTTTGCATGATTTAATGTAAAGGAATGGAAAATTATAACGAAATCATCGACGTCCAAGGCGCTCGCGTCCATAACCTAAAAAACATCGATGTTCAAATTCCCCGGAACAAATTTACCGTTATTACCGGCTTGAGTGGAAGCGGTAAATCTTCTTTGGCTTTCGACACGATTTTTGCTGAAGGTCAACGGCGCTACATCGAAACTTTTTCGGCTTATGCCCGATCGTTCCTCGGTAATCTTGAACGTCCCGATGTGGATAAGATTTCGGGTTTGAGCCCTGTAATTTCCATCGAACAAAAAACGACCAACCGCAGTCCCCGTTCAACAGTGGGGACTACTACAGAGATTTATGACTTTCTTCGTCTCCTCTATGCCCGCGCAGGCGACGCTTATTCCTATCTCTCCGGAGAAAAAATGGTTAAATATACTGAGGAACAAATCATCCAATTGATTATAAATCAATATGACGGAGAAAAAGTCTATATTTTGGCTCCGGTTGTCAGGAACAGGAAAGGGAATTACAAAGAACTGTTCGAACAATTGCAGAAAAAAGGATTTCTCAACGTTCGCACGGACGGGGAACTGCACGAAATCGTTCCGGGTATGAAATTAGACCGTTACAAAAATCATTCGGTGGAAGTAGTTGTAGATAAACTACTTATCCGTAGGTATGATGACAAGCGGCTTAAAGAGAGCGTAAAAACCGCGATGCGCATTGGCGAAGGTTTATTGCTGATTTTTAGAATGGGAGCGAATGATGTTCGTTATTTCAGCCGCCGGTTGATGGACCCTAATACAGGCTTGTCTTACAGCGAACCGGCTCCGCACAATTTTTCGTTCAATTCTCCGCAAGGCGCTTGTCCCAAATGTAAAGGATTGGGTTATATAAATCAAATTGATTTGCAAAAAATTATTCCCGATCCCGAATTGAATATTTCCCAAGGCGGTATCGCCCCTTTGGGGAAATACCGTAATGTGTTGATATTTTGGCAAATAGAAGCTATCTTGGACAGATACGGTTCGACCTTGAAAACGCCTTTGAAAGATGTTCCGGAGGAAGCCATTGATGAAATCATGAACGGAACGGAAAACCGCCTGTATATTAAAAACGAATCATTGGGTAATTCCAACTATTTCCTTGCGTTTGAGGGAGTTAATAAATACATTACCATACAGCAGGAACAAGAAACTTCGGCTGCTGCACAAAAATGGGCGGGCCAATTTATTCGAACCTCGGCTTGTCCCGAATGTTACGGGCAAAGGCTGAATAAGGAAGCGCTGCATTATTTCCTGAATGAAAAAAATATTGCCGACCTGTCGGAAATGGATATTTCGGAACTTTATGAGTGGTTGAATGGCTTAGACGAGCATTTGTCGGACAAACAAAAAGCGATTGCTGCGGAAATTCTCAAAGAAATTCGTTCAAGATTAGAGTTTTTATTAAATGTCGGTTTGGATTATCTGTCGTTGGAGCGTGCATCCACCAGCCTTTCGGGAGGTGAAAGTCAGCGTATCCGGTTGGCTACCCAAATCGGTTCGCAGTTAGTCAATGTGTTGTATATCCTTGACGAACCAAGTATCGGCCTGCACCAGCGCGATAATGCGCGGTTGATTGATTCGCTGAAACAATTGCGCGATACAGGCAATTCGGTTATCGTTGTGGAACACGATAAAGACATGATGTTGAGCGCCGATTATGTGATTGACCTTGGTCCCCGCGCCGGCCGTAAAGGCGGTGAAATTGTTTTTGCCGGAACTCCGTCCGAATTGCTTAAAGCAAATACGCTAACTTCTTCGTATTTGAATGGAAAAGAACGTATTCCTATTCCGAAAAAAAGAAGACAAGGAAATGGAAAGGAAATCGTTTTGAAGAACGCTACGGGTAATAACCTTAAAAATCTGACCGTTCGTTTACCTTTGGGAAAATTCATCTGCGTCACCGGTGTTTCGGGAAGTGGAAAATCATCCCTTATCAATGATACTTTGGAACCGATTATCAGCCAAAAGCTGTATCGTTCCATCCAGGAGCCGCTATCTTACGGGTCTATTGAAGGATTGGAATATATCGACAAGATTGTGAATGTGGATCAATCTCCTATCGGGAAAACGCCGCGTTCCAATCCGGCCACTTATACCGGTATTTTTTCGGATATTCGCAATCTGTTTGTCGAAATGCCCGAATCAAAAATCAGAGGCTATAAACCCGGACGGTTTTCATTCAATGTGGTGGGCGGACGTTGTGAAACTTGCAGCGGGAACGGCTATAAATCCATCGAAATGAATTTCTTACCGGACGTAATGGTGCCTTGCGAAGCCTGCCACGGCAAACGTTATAACCGCGAAACCCTTGAAGTTCGTTACAGGGGAAAATCCATTGCCGATGTGTTGGATATGACCATCAACATGGCTGTTGAATTTTTTGAAAACGTACCGAATATTTACCACAAAATCAAAGTGTTGCAAGATGTGGGCATGGGTTATGTCAAACTTGGGCAATCGTCCACTACCTTGTCCGGCGGCGAAAGCCAACGGGTGAAATTAGCAGCCGAACTAGCCAAACGAGATACCGGAAAAACCCTTTATATTTTAGACGAACCCACTACCGGTTTGCATTTCGACGATATCAAGGTTCTTCTCGACGTCATTAACCGTTTGGTTGACAAGGGAAATTCCATGATTATTATTGAACACAATATCGATGTCATTAAATGTGCCGATTATATTATTGACATGGGACCGGAAGGAGGTAAAGGTGGCGGCCAGGTGCTTTTCACCGGAACTCCCGAAGAATTGGTGATGTCCGGTATTGGTTTTACTGCTGAATTTTTGGAAAAAGAGTTTACTGCACCGAGTTCCGTGTTTCCTTAAACCACAGAGGACATAAAGTACACGGATTTTAGCCAAAGTTCAAACACAGGGTCTTGTAATACAATCTGTTTTTGTGAAACATCATAGATTCGAGCGCTTCCTGCAAAATTTCTTCGGTATATATCTTTTCAGAATATGAAAGTAATTGTTTGATTTTAAATAAACAAATTTGAAATCATTTGATTTGAAATAAACTTATTTCATTTAATGGGAAAGTTCATGATTGCCTGTTTTTAGTTCAACTCCTGTGCAATTCATTCTTTTCTTCTTAAATTTAAGTAGATAAGCCGGTAATAAGACAAATACAGCAACGGTTGCACATAGCATCCGGTATTCACGAAAATAAATAATCAGTCCGCAAATCAATAATTGCACAAAAGCGTATAAAACGGAAACTTTAAGGTGGGAAATGCGCCATTCATTGGACATGACTTGGTAAAAATGCATCCGGTGGGCTTTGAAGATGTTTTGGCGTAAATAGAGCCGGTGCAAGATAGTACAAATCGAATCAACGCCATATACAGATAGGAAAAAGAGCCATACCAATGAATTGTCCTTTATCATCAATTGAAGCAGTAGTGTAACAATCCAGAAGGAAATCGCCATACTGCCGACATCTCCTGCGAAACATTTTGCCCGTTTTCGGCAATTGAAGAATAAAAATACAAGACAGGCTAATATGGCAAAAAAGATAAAATCAGGGTCGGTAAAAGGAATGATTTTATAGTTAACATATTGTAAACTAACGAGTATAGACAGGCTATACAAACCGGTTATTCCGTTGACGCCATCCATGAAATTATAGGCGTTTAATACACCAACAAAGAAAATATAGGCAGTGAGGATTAAATACCAAGGCAAAGCGGCGTATAAATTCAAACCGTAAAAAACAAAGCTGATTGATAGAAAATGAATGGCTATGCGGATTTTATTCGGCAAAGAAGAAATATCGTCCCAAAAACTCACGGCTGAAATCAACGTAATGCCGGTTAAAAATGTGACTTGTAATGGCGTTGCGTATAACGTCCCTACGGCGGACAAAACATACAAAACGCCTGCAAACCAGAAGACGATACCGCCGCCGCGGATAGTAATATAATCGTGCGAACTGCGTTGGTTCGGTTTGTCAATGATGTTGTATTTGTCGGCGATTCGGAAATACAGCAACAGGACGGAGAAAAGAATTGCAGTTATCAGCAGGTATTGCATGGGTTGTGTTTTTTGAACTTACCTTGGAAACGATATAGTTTTCCGTTAATTTCCGTAGACGTTCGGGATTTAGAGGCAAATGCAAAACGCCTCCTATTTGAGCTATAAAAGAAATCAGAGATTTATTGATTTTCCAAATCTTTGGTTTACAGTAACCAGTTCGTGATGCGGAACCGTATTGAAACGTATATGTTAAGTTAATGTTATGCAGTCATCAATTCCTTGTTGCTTTGCACAAAAAACGGTGTGATATTCAGCGGAAAGTGGTTAAATAAATGGGATTCCGCTGGTTATTGATATATAATATATTTATATGCTACTAAATATCAATATGTTATAAAATAATTAGTTTTCAAATAAATCATCCAGAGTTATTTCCGACTGGATATTGTTCCAATAGGAATTATGTTTTACTCCGAAAGAGGTAATCATCGTAGTATGAATGGCTTTATTGGCGCCTGTTTCTTCCAAAAAAACGGCTTTTTGTTCACGTAAAGCAACATTTATCTCTTTGTTGATAGCAAAGATTTTATTTGAAAATTTTATCTCGCAAAGGTTAATAATGCGGTCGTTGCGGTCAATTACCAAATCAATTTGAACGTTATTTTTCGGGTTGCTACTGTGCCACGAATAGATGCAGGTTAAAACGCCCGAAATTCCGAGTTTCCGTTTTATCTGATTGATATGCGAAAAACATAACCGTTCAAAGGCAAAACCCGACCATATTTTATGTCGTTGATTATCAATAAGACTACTCCAATAATTGTCGCCTGCATTTTTAGCGTTTTGAATAAAATTCAAATAAAAAAGCGAATAAAAATCTATCAATTGATAAATTTTGTTTTTATTTTTTTTACCAAAATGATTGTAAACCCTGATAAAATCACATTGTTCCAATTCATCAAGCATTTTTGTGAGCGAGCCTCCATCGGAAAACTGCGTGATTTCAATAATTTCTTCACGAGTCAAACCCTTCTTTTTTCTATCTAATGCCTTGATGATTTTTACATAATTGTCCGATTTTTTAAACAACGAAGAATACAATACCGAAAATTCGTTATTTAAAATGGCATCTTTCTTAAAAAACAGATTATCAACGTTTTGATACAAACTGTTTTCTTTTATAATTTGTTCAAGATAATAGGGAATACCACCCATAATCATATAACATTCGGCAATTTGCAAATGGTCGTAAGATATTTTTTTACGGAGTAAAAACTTTTCAGTTTCTTTCAAGGTAAATGGTTTGAGAGCTATTTGTCGCGTAACACGGTTGTGCAGTCCTCCACGATTCTTCAGCAGTTTGTCGAGCATCCACGAAGTGGCAGAGCCGCAAGCAACAAGAAAAATATTGGAATCTGCCGAAGCAAAAGTATTCCAAAAATACTCGAATGCCGACAGAAAACCGGAACGTTGCGTATCTAACCACGGCATTTCGTCTATGAAAATCACTTTACGCCTTTTTGTTTTTATAGAAGATGAATATTCCCGCAGTTGAAAAAAAGCATCGTCCCAAGTTTTAACTTTCGGATATTTTTTATTGCTGAAAAGTCGCAATGCTTTTGTAAAATTGTTTAACTGCCCCTGTTTAGATTTATTCTCGGCGCCGGAAAAATAAAACGCAAACTTGTTGTTAAAGAACTCCCTGATTAAGAATGTTTTACCAACACGCCTTCTGCCATAAACCACTACAAATTCTGCCTTACCCGAAACGAGATACTGCTCAAGTTGTTTGATTTCGTTTTCTCTGCCAATAATTTTATTCATTTCTATTTTTATGAAAATACACTGCAAAGATAGAATTTTATGTTGATTTTTCAAAAAAAAATAGTGCGATATTCAGCGGAAAGTGGTAAAAAAAGTGAGATTCCGCTGGTTATCGTGATATAATATGAGGATGGTTTTCATATCTCTATAAAATTATAATATGATTATCGGATACTGTACCTAAAATGATTTTTGTATGACACAGCAACAATCAAGAGCCTGTCGAATAAATTTTCACCAAAATATCTTCGGTTAAATTTGTAACAGAATTCGTTGA
>JAISXN010000224.1 GCA_031270525.1 Candidatus Symbiothrix sp.
ACTGAATTTTTCACACAACAGTTGGGCATAAGGATAAATTCCAACACCAAACAAGCATTGGCATAAGCATTTTATAAAAAAATATGACAAGAAAATTAAATCATTATGTCCTAACAGACAGTGAAATACTTTTTATATTGCTGTTTCAAAAAAATATCGTACTTTTGTCGTAGAGTTTTATGCATTAATTGAAAATCATGAAAGGAATTATTTTAGCCGGCGGAAGCGCCACCCGCCTCTACCCATTATCGAAATCCATATCCAAACAAATCATGCCGGTATATGATAAACCCATGATTTACTATCCTTTATCGGCATTGATGCTTGCCGGAGTCAGGGAAATATTAATTATTTCCACGCCTCGCGACTTGCCGATGTTCAAAGAATTGCTCGGAACAGGAGAAGACCTGGGCATGAAGTTTGATTACATCATCCAAGAAACGCCCAACGGATTAGCCCAGGCGTTTGTTCTGGGAGAAAAATTCATCGGCGACCAACCGGCCGGCCTGATTCTGGGAGATAATATTTTTTACGGACAAGGTTTTAGCGGCATTCTTGCCCAAGCCAAGGACGTAAAAGACGGCGCTTGCATTTTCGGTTATTCCGTGAAAGACCCAAGGGCTTATGGCGTGGTAGAATTTGATGAATCGGGAAAAGCCCTTTCCATCGAAGAAAAACCTGAAAAACCCAAGTCGAGTTATGCCGTTCCGGGACTGTATTTTTACGACAATTCGGTAGTGGAAAGAGCGAAAGCCTTAAAACCGTCGGCACGCGGAGAATATGAAATCACCGATTTGAACCGGACTTACCTGAAAGAAGGGAAATTAAAAGTGGAAATTTTCGGGCGCGGTTTTGCCTGGTTGGATACCGGTAACAGCGACAGCCTCCTGGAAGCCTCCAATTTTGTGGCGACGATTCAAAAACGGCAAGGCTTTTACGTATCCTGTATCGAAGAAATCGCCTGGAAAAAAGGTTGGATTGACGATTCCCAATTACAAAAATTAGGGAAAAACCTGGAAAAAACCGATTACGGAAAATATATTCTTTCTTTAATTCAAATTTATTAAAACATGAAACATTACTTAGTAACCGGGGGAGCCGGATTTATCGGAGCCAATTACGTGAAGTATATCCTGAAAAAACATAGCGATATTCAATTGGTTATATTGGACGATCTGACTTATGCAGGCAATCTGGGAACCATCAAAGACGATTTGAAAGATACGAGAGTGGAATTTGTAAAAGGAAACATCGTTGATCCGCAAATTGTCCAAAGTATTTTTGAAAAGCGCCCAATTGATTTCGTTGTTAATTTTGCAGCCGAAAGTCATGTCGACCGCAGCATCGAAAATCCGCAACTGTTCCTGCAAACGAATATCTTAGGCACGCAAAACCTGCTCGAAACAGCCAAAAAGTTTTGGACTGCCGGAAAAGATGAAAAAGGCTATCCTGTTTACCGGGAAGGCGTGAAATACCTGCAAATTTCCACCGACGAAGTCTATGGCAGCCTGGGGGAAACCGGTTTTTTTACCGAAAAAACACCATTAGACCCGCGCAGTCCGTATTCCGCTTCCAAGACAGGCGCCGACTTGATTGTCGTCGCTTATTCCGAAACATACAAAATGCCGGTCAACATTACTCGTTGCTCGAATAATTACGGACCATACCACTTTCCGGAAAAACTGATTCCGTTGATTATCAAAAACATACTCGAAGGTAAAAAACTTCCGGTTTACGGAGACGGTTCGAATGTCCGCGACTGGCTGTACGTCGAAGACCATTGCAAAGCCATTGATTTGGTATTGCTTCGGGGACAAACCGGAGAAGTTTACAACATCGGCGGTCATAACGAGATGAAAAACATCGACATTGTCAAGCTTATCATAGCAACAATCCGGCAATTAATGGAAGAAAAGCCGGAATACCGAAAGGCTTTAAAACCGGTCTCTCCTTCGGTTACAGATTTGAGCTGGATTAATAATGACCTGATTACCTTCGTCAAAGACCGTTTAGGACACGATCAACGCTACGCCATTGATCCGGCAAAAATTACCGGAGAGCTGGGCTGGTATCCTGAAACAAAATTCGCAGACGGAATTGTCAAAACGATTCGGTGGTATCTCGAAAATCAAGACTGGGTCGAAGAAGTAACTTCAGGCGACTATCAGAAATACTACGAACAAATGTACGGAAACCGTTAAATGGAAAAAATCAGATTTGCAGTTGTCGGTTGCGGCCACATCGGCAAGCGGCATGTTGAAATGATAGACCGGAATCCAGGGGCGGAATTGGCCGCGGTATGCGATATTCTTCCTTTTTCTTCGGACTGCGCGCCCTATTTTTCGTCTTTGGATGATTTATTGGAATCCGGTATCGCTTTTGACGTACTAAACATTTGTACGCCAAACGGTTTGCATGCTCCAATGGCTATCCGCGGACTGCAGGCCGGCCGGCACGTCGTCATCGAAAAACCGATGGCTTTGAACACGAAAGAAGCGGGGCTTATTTTGTCTACGGCCGAAAAATTCCGGAAAAAAGTCTTCTGCGTGATGCAAAACCGTTATTCCCCGCCCTCGCTTTGGATTAAAAACCTGGTAGATTCGGGTAAATTAGGAAAAATATTTCTGGTGCAAATCAATTGCTATTGGAACCGGGACGAACGGTATTACAACAGCAGTCCCTGGCATGGCGACAAAACTTTGGACGGTGGAACGCTTTTCACCCAATTTTCGCATTTCATTGATTTAATGTACTGGTTGTTTGGAGATATTCGCAATATCCAATCCCGGTTTGCCGATTTCAATCACCAACATTTAACCGATTTTGAGGATTCCGGAATCGTCGCCTTTGAATTTGTCAAAGGCGGAATGGGCGTTTTCAATTTTTCCACTTCCGTTTACGACAAAAACTTTGAGAGTTCGGTAACGATTATCGCTGGGAACGGAACGGTTAAAATCGGCGGTCAATACATGAATGAAGTAGAATATTGCCACGTAAAAGGTTACGAAATGCCGGCGTTGCCGCCAACCAATCCGGGCAACGATTACGGTGCTTACAAAGGTTCGGCGCAAAACCATCATTATGTCATCGAAAACGTTGTCGATGTGCTGAAAAATAACGGAGCGGAAATCACTACCAACGCCCGCGACGGATACAAAGTCGTGGATATTATCGAACGCATAATGGGAAATTAAATAGATGAAAAAGATAATCTCAATACTGTTTCTGTTTGTCTGTTTGTCGTCTGTCTTACCGGCGCAACCGGCGGAAAAGCTATTCGTCTCCATGCCGGAATTCCTCTCATTGACATTGACCGAAACCAACCGCTTGGAACTGGTCGAACTATATAAAGGCGGATTACCTGCCGCAGTCGAAAATCTAATGGG
>JAISXN010000225.1 GCA_031270525.1 Candidatus Symbiothrix sp.
GGACAAGGATTTCCTGAACGAACATTTCACGGGCAATCTGATACAAACCTTGGAGCATGTACCGGGTATCCATTCGATGGATATAGGTTCCGGTTTTTCCAAACCGATGATCCGGGGTATGGGCTTCAACCGCATTGTCGTTGCTGAAAACGGCATCAAACAGGAAGGGCAGCAATGGGGCGCCGATCATGGCCTTGAGATAGATGCTTTCAATGTGGAGCGCGTGATGATCCGCAAAGGACCTGCGTCATTGTTATATGGTAGCGACGCAATGGGCGGCGCGATAGAAATAGCGCCTCTCCCGGCCCCGGCAGAAAATCAGGTTTACGGAGATATTTCGCTGTTGGGAAAATCGGTAAATGAAACGCTGGGCGGTTCGCTCATGTTGGGAATAAAGCAAAACAACCTGCATGTTAAAATACGGTTTACCGAACAACATTTCGGCGATTACCGGATACCGGCAGATACGGTCGTGTACCTCACTCAACGTATGCCTGTTTATGGCAGGCGGTTAAAAAATACGGCAGGATTTGAACGGGACGCAACCTTGTTTGCCGAATACAGGAAAGGAGCCTACTACGTCAATTATGCCGTTAGCAATGCGTTTCAGAAAGTCGGCTTTTTCCCCGGAGCCCATGGTATTCCTGATATTTCCCGCCTGCAGGACGACGGAGACAGCCGGAATATCAACTTACCGTACAGTATGGTCAATCATTTCAAAATGACTACCCGCCGGAAATATGTATGGCAGGATTTCATTCTCTACTGGGACGCCGGATTTCAAAGCAATCGCAGGGAGGAATGGAGTCTTTTTCACACGCATTACAGAAATCAGCCTGTTCCGGAAAAAGATCCGGACAAAGAACTTTCATTCCGGCTGTCTACATTCAGTTCCTCTCTGAAAGCCGATTGGTTTGAGTCGGAACGGTGGAAACATACTTTGGGGTGGGATGTGCAATACCAGCGGAATCGAATCGCAGGTTATTCCTTCCTGTTGCCCGAATACAGCCGCCTGACAACCGGAGGTTATCTGGTAAGCGTTTTTCGTCCCAACAAAGATATTACCGTCAGCGGCGGTATCCGTTTTGATTACGGAAATATTGATATATCGGCTCACAGGGATAGTTATCTGGAAACTTATCTTCGGGAACGCGCTTATCCGGAAGATGTTATTGAAGCCTATCGATGGCGGAGTTATCCGGTTAACCGGCATTTCGGCAATTTTTCCGGTTCGTTGGGTATCAGCCGGACGATCAATGATTACAGCCGGATTAAAGCCAACATCGGTCGGAGTTTTCGCTTGCCGGCAGCGAATGAACTGGCTTCCAACGGGGTACATCATGGCGCTTTTCGTCATGAACAGGGCGACGCTTCGCTTGATTCCGAACAGGGCTGGCAATTAGACGCTTCCTATATCTACGAATATGGAAACGTTGGTTTGTCGGTAAGTCCTTTTTTCAGTTGGTTCGATAATTATATTTATTTGAAACCGACAGGCGAATGGTCTATATTACCCCATGCCGGACAAATTTACCGTTATTCCGGCGCTGAAGCGATATTTGCCGGTACGGAAATGGAGTTTCATGTCGATTTCCTGCGTGATATGACTTACCGGATCACGGGCGAATATGTCTATACGCACAACCGGAACGAGCATACCCCGATGAGTTTTTCGCCGCCGGTTTCCATGCGCAATTGTTTGATATGGAACATAAAACCCTTCCAATTGCGTGCGGAACTTCAGAGTATCGCCGCTCAAAACCGCGTAGCAAGGAACGAAGACAAGACGGGCGGGGCGAATCTTGTTCATCTGGGTATCCTGGCGGATTTATCGTTGTTTGAAACCAAGGCTAAGCTTGCACTTTCCGTTCAAAACCTGTTTAATGCGGCATATTACAATCATTTAAGTTTTTACCGGAAAATAGAAATTCCCGAACAGGGACGAAACATTCAATTGTCAATTAAAGTGCCGTTTAAATGTAAGATAAGATGAAATTCGGTTTATGTAATAAATATTCGTTATATTTGCGGTATAATCCGATTTAATTCAATCAGGAACAATGAAACGATATTTCAACGTAGCCGGCCCGTGTTTTCCGCAGAGCCATTACATGATAGAAGCCGGACGCCGCCTGAGCGGTGAAGTTTTCAGCCTCATCGACGGCAATCAGTATTTTGTGATTCATGCGGCGCGGCAAAGCGGCAAGACCACCTTGCTGCTTAATCTCACGGAACGTCTTAACCGCGAGGGAAAATACTATGCCCTGTATTGTTCGTTAGAAAGAGTGCAGGATATTATTGATCCGGAGAAAGGTATCCCTGCCATAATCGGCTGTCTTAAAACCGCCTTACGGGTATCCGGTATTCCGGGCAGAAAAGACTTTGCAAAAGAAATCGGCGACAGCAATTATACCGGTATTTTAATTGATTCGCTGAGCGATTTTTGCCACTCATTGGACAGACCTTTAGTCATCTTCTTCGACGAAGCCGACTGCCTGAGCGAAGGAACGCTTATTTCCTTCCTCCGGCAGTTGCGCAACGGCTATAATACCCGCGCCATTGCACCTTTCGTTCATTCGCTGGCCCTGGTTGGGATGCGTAACATCCGTGATTTCAAAGCCCGCGTCCGTCCCGACAGCGAGACATTGGGTAGCGCCAGCCCGTTCAACGTTGTAACAAAGGCAATGACGCTCCGTAACTTTTCCGCAGAAGAAGTTGTCGAACTTTATGCCCAGCATACTGCCGATACCGGACAGGTTTTTGAGCCTGCAGCCGCTGCGCTTGCCTGGCAACAAACGCAGGGACAACCCTGGCTGGTAAATGCTATTGCCCGTGAAATAGTAAAAGAAATGTTGCAGGACGATTATTCGCAGGCCGTTACGGAATCACATGTCGAGCAGGCCATTCAAAACATTATTCTCCGGCGCGACACGCATATTGATAGCCTGTTGGAGCGGTTGAAAGAACCGCGGGTACAGCGCATCATTGAACCGATGATGCTGGGCGAAGAACGGCAACTGGAAAATCTTTCCAACGACTACCGCTATGTGCTTGATTTGGGACTGATCCGCAACGACCGGACAACGACCGAGCCTGCCAACCCCATTTATGCGGAAGTCATTGCCCGTACCCTGTCGTACAGCTCTCAGGAAGCGCTGAAATCGGATGTTTATCCTTACCGGATGTCGCGTTATTTCCGGAACGGCCGCATCGACATGGATTTTCTGCTGCGCGACTTCCAGGAGTTCTGGCGTGAAAACTCCGCTATCTGGGCCGAACGTTTCGACTACAAGGAGGCGGCTCCGCACCTGATTCTCATGGCGTTTTTGCAGCGTATCATCAACGGGGGCGGTAAAATCATCCGGGAAATGGCGGCTGAACGCCGCCGCTTAGACCTCTGCTTAGAATACGAAGGCCTTCGCTATCCGATAGAATTGAAGTTGCTGCGTGGCGACAAGACTTATCCCGAAGGCGTCCGGCAACTGTCCGCCTATATGGATTCGCTGGGCTGCTCCGAGGGCTGGTTAGTTGTGTTCGACCGGCGCGACAGCGTCGATTGGAAAAGCAAAATCTTTACCCGCGAAGAAAAGGTGGACGGGAAAAACATTCGCATCGTGGGGTGCTGATATCCTTAATTGTAGTTAATTTTCAATTAAAATACAGCAAAAAATCCCCTTACATGGGGATTGTATATGTTTTTTATAGAGCATACCTTTGCAACCTAAAAAGTAGGTTATTGTTGTGAAAGTAAAAAACATTCTGTTTCTTATTCTATTATATTTTGTTTGGTTTCCTGTTTTCGCCGATTTGCCCAAATCCGTCATAAACGGCGTCGTAACATCTGAAGAGGGTGAACCCATTGAATTTGCAGTCGTATCTGTTGGTAAATCGCAACAATCGACCATGACAAATGAAAAAGGGGAATACGCTTTGACTCTTTCCCAGGGGAAACATCATCTTCGTTTTTATCACCTGAATTTTGTAAAGTCGGAACAAATTATTTTCCTGTCAAACGGCGAGAGGAAAAAGTGTAATATTGTTCTGAAAGAAAATACGAATACTTTATCGGAAGTCGTTGTTAAAGGGAAAAGCGAAAAAGAAGAAATTGAAACCAAAGGATTTGCCGTTCATGTGATTGAAACGCAAAAAATGTCGTTGCAATCTGTTCAAACGAATGAATTGCTTGACAGAACAGCGGGAGTGCGCGTGAGGCAAAACGGCGGATTAGGCTCCGCTACAAATTACAATTTAAATGGAATGTCGGGCAATTCCGTAAAGATTTTTGTCGACGGAATACCGGTTTCTACATACGGGGCTTCCTTTAGCCTCAACAGCATCCCTCCCTCATTGATTGAGCGTATAGAAATATACAAAGGCGTCATCCCCGCTCATTTGTCGGATGATGCATTGGGTGGAGCCATTAATGTTACCTTAAAGAAAGGTATGCGAAATACATTGACGGCTTCTGTTTTATATGGTTCTTTTAATACGCAGCAAGCCAACTTCAATACTTTATTCAGGGATAAGAAAACAGGATTTACGGTAAAAGCTTCCGGATTTTATAATTATTCCGACAATGACTATGAAGTATGGGGTAAATTTGTAAGGAATATCCTGCCCAACGGAAGATACGATTATGTTCGGGCCAAAAGGTTTAATGATGCTTATAAGTCCGTCGGCGGACGTATGGAACTTGGTTTTACGAATGTAAAATGGGCAGACCGGTTTTATATCGGATATAACGGTTCGGACGCTTACAACGAAATCCAACACGGCACCTATATGTCTATTCCCTACAAAGGAAGACATACGGATGCTCAGGCGCATGTATTCAGCCTGGACTACAAAAAGACAAATATTGCGGTAAACGGACTGGAATTTACACTGAACGGTGTGCACAGCCGTCGTAAAGAAGTCGTTACGGATACCGTGAAATGGAATTATAACTGGTTCGGAGAGATGAGTTTGGGCCTGGACGGCAATCCCATTTTAAGACCTTCCGGCGCACAACAGGGAGCGCCCACGCTTAATCATATCAATAGAAATGTAACGACCGTCAGAGCCGGTTTAAATTATGATATCCATCGCAATCACAGGATTATATTGAATCATATTTTTTACAACATCGACCGCACCCAGCAGGATTTCATGCGTTCGGCGGTAGAAAGGGATTTCATAGGAACGAGGGATTTGCAAAAAAACATTACATCGTTGGCTTATGAAATAAAGGCTTTTAACGGCAAACTGACAACAACACTTTTCGGGAAATATTATCAACAGGAAATTGCCAAAATGGATCCTGTATTGAAAGCGGTAGAAGGACAAAACGTCAGGGTGGAGGAAACGATTGACAGCCGGAAAGATGCAAGAGGGTATGGTTTAGCCGTGTCTTATACCGTTTTACCCCGACTGCTGCTGCTGACGTCGGCCGAAAGAGCAGTAAGAATGCCTTCCGAGGGCGAAGTATTCGGTAGTCCGGGAGAGAATATTGTAGAAAATACCGGTTTGCGCGCCGAGATCAGTGATAACCTGAATATTGGCTTCAAAGCAGGGCCTTTTCCTGCCGGCAAACATCAATTGGATGTAGCGGCATCGGTCTTTATACGGGATACAAAGGACAAAATTGTACAGAGAATCAATCCGAGGCTGAATGACGCCGTTCAAACGGATCCTTTTGAAAATCTCGGAAAAACAAAATCCAAAGGTTTTGAGCTGGAGTTAAATTATACTTACGCCAAAAATTTGAATGTCGCGCTGAATATGTCCGGATTCAATTCCGTATTTAATATACCATACGATGCTAATGGCCGGGAATACGATTATTACAACAAACAGTTGCCGAACGAGCCTTTTTTTACCATGAACGGAATGGTAAAATACATATTATATAATATTGTACAGAAACGATCTACCCTGAATTTGTACTATGATTGCGGGTTTGTAGAAAGTTTCCATACTACATGGTTGGAGTTGGGGGATTTTAAGGTACCCCGCCAGTTCATTCAGAATATAGGTCTAAGTTATTTATTCCCGAATAAAAAATTTGTTGTAAGTTTTGACGTCAAGAATATTTTCGACAGGCAAGCTTACGACAATTTTGCCGTACAAAAAGCGGGAAGAGCTTTTTATTTGAAATTAAATTACACTATTAACAGTTTTTAAATGGAGGTAAATATGAAAAAAAGTTTTTTGAATTTTTTGATGTTTGGAGCTTTGATGACAGCTCTTGTTTTTACAAGTTGTGACAAGAATGATGATCCCGTTCCGGGAATTGATCCGGATCCGGATCGATGGATTACCGTTGCCGGTGCGCTGATGGGTACGACTCCGGGCGACGGAAACGGTGGAACGATGGTGTATGCCGTAAGTAAAAAAAATGCGAAGGATTCCACTTATTCAATCAATGTTTATGACAACGGATTTCCTGTAAAATCGACCCGTACCGCCCGTCTGCAATCGGCGGAAGACGGAAAGACGCTTTTCAATATCGCATACGTCGGTGATAACGGCGGTGAATTTTCGCGGTATAAGGTCAATGGCGGAAGCAATTTCGTTCAGGAAGACGTAACGGTCAATATCGCCCAATATGCAAGCACTTCGCCCCGTTGGGCTAAACTGTTTGACGGAGATAAAACGGGTATTGCCGTTAATGTAGCCGGTATTGCCGCGAATAACGCTTCGGATGCAACGCAGCCATTCGCCTATTACCGCGGCACGGCTACCGTGCTGGCGCTTGATTTGCAAGAAGTATTAATCCGCGGATACAAGCAATACCAGATTCCGCTTACAACGGAGGAAGAAGCGCTCGGACACTGCATCTTTCGTTTAGACGCGCCGGTCCTGAACAAAGCAGCCAATAAATTAATCATCGGGACATGGATGCAAAAAAGGAATCCGGAAACAGGTACAACCGAAAGCAGTTTTACCCGCTTAGGCACCAAATCCGTAGTAGTCGATTACCCTTCCCTGGAAAATCCCAAAGTGATTACCTCTACGGTTGGTCATGGAGATTGCAGCGGATACCGCAGCTTTAACAGCTTCACGGCCGACGACGGAAACATTTATCAGGCTACGCAAAGAGAGCCTGCCGGTTCCGGCTCTCGTATTCTTAAAATCAATCAAAATAACGAATACGACAATTCTTATGCATTCAGCTTAGACGCGGCTTTGGGCGTTTCGAACGTATATGTAGATTGCTGGAGATATGCAGGTAACGGTAAAGCGTATATTCTGTATTCGCACGATGACGCCGCTTCCGACTATGTTGCCTGGTTGGATTTAAATGCAAAAACAGCCGTTAAAGTTACGGGAATTGCTTATGATGCAGATTTGGATTTTGGGCAGTATCAAGGTGTTTTGGTTAGTGGCGATGAAGTATATATTGCTGTAACTCCGGTAGGAAAAGACGGCAATATTTACATATTGAACAGCAAAACCGGTGCGGTTACCAAAGGCGCTAAATTAGTGAATAAAGCCGGAAACCATTACATTGGAATATTCTGATATGATTAAGTTATTATTCGATTTCGTTCAATTCCTGAACACCCTCGCGCCATTGTTCGTGGCGCTGGGTGTTTTGACATTGCTGGCGGTTTTATTGTCGAAATCAATAAAGCGTCATGCAACGGTATATTACATCATATTTGCCATTCCATTTGCTTTGGTCGCCATCCCTTTTATCGGCAGGTGGTTCGGAATTGAAATGTTTAATTTCAACCGGATACCGTTTCTTGGCGGTATTATGAGGGATTATATACACGCGGGGACGCTGGGTTTCCCCCTGCTGATTATCATCATGTACATGGGCGCTTTAAACCCTAAGAATCCATACGTAAAGAAACTTCTCGGCATACGCAAGGAACTGTCCATCCTGTCGGGCTTCCCGATATTGACCCATTCCCTAATTCGGGTAACGCACAACTTTCCTGATGCACTCCGGTTTTTCACCGATAACGAGGGATATATGGCAGGCGGAAGAGTAACAAACGCATTGGGTGCGGGAATATCAAGTTTCAGCTTTGTGCTGGGCATCGTGATGCTGGCGCTGTTCCTTCCGTTGTGGGTTACGTCTTTCGACGCCGTCCGCAAGCGCATGGGCGGCGTTCGGTGGAAGAAATTGCAGCGATGGGCTTACGTTTTGTATGCCATGCTGTTTATCCATGCCATAGGCATACAGGCCGGCGCCATGTTGAATCCCAGAGAAGGACGGGCGAGAGTTGAAGTCGCAACAACAGCAAACGCTCCCGACAGACGTGGCAACAGGGAAACAGAAGCGGCAAGACCGGCAGAAAGAAGCGGGCATCAGCAAAGTCAAGGCTTTGCAGACATTACGGTCGGATCGCAGACGAAACGGTATGTACATATCGCTTCCTTGCTCCTGATTTTCGGGTCGTATTTATACCTCCGGTTGGAAAAGGCGAAAAAGGATGCCACTAAAACAGAATAACCCGGAAGGGATGGAATTCACCCCCAATTTTTTTTGTAAAAACCGAAAATAAGTTTTATCTTTGCAGGCGCAAATGCGAAAATAGCTCAGTTGGTAGAGCATAACCTTGCCAAGGTTAGGGTCGCGGGTTCGAGTCCCGTTTTTCGCTCACGTTTCGTTTTCGTATATATTTTATAGCATGGTCTGCCCGGATGGTGGAATGGTAGACACGCAAGACTTAAAATCTTGTGACCATTACGGTTGTGCGGGTTCAAGTCCCGCTCCGGGTAC
>JAISXN010000020.1 GCA_031270525.1 Candidatus Symbiothrix sp.
AGTAAAATAATGCTTCATCAACTCCCACGAGTAGGCGCAGCCTTCCCAATCATTACGACCATTGCCACATTCCTGTTCGGTTTGATACATTTTCAAATTCGGATAACGCTCGTGAATACATGGAAGCGCATCGCGACCGGCCCACTGAAAACCAACTCCGGTAATTTGGTCACCGCCTTCGGCATTCAGAATTGTATCAACGAGCGCAGGATTAGGACGTTCCATTGTACCGAACGCCACTGCAACATCAAGTTTTTTCATCGCCGGAACGAGGTGTTTTCCGGTAAATTCGGCTAATGCAGCCGCCTGCCAGGTACAACTCGGAAATGGTTGGCAGGAATTAAACTCGTTTTGCGGCATCACCATCGAAATATTGATTCCTTCGGTGCGGTAGGCTTCGATAAACTTTTGGAAATAAAGCGCATAAGCGGCAAAGTATTTATCTTCCGTTATAAACATATTATCACCTTCGCGGCGTTCCTGTTCGGGGCGCATACCATTTGTAAACGAGAGGTCAAAAAACGGATCGTTGAGGGGCTTACAGGCATAATGCTTATTTTCTTTCATCCAAACCGGCGGACTCCATGGCGAAGCCCAAAGCGTCAAATCGGGATTATGCTTTTGCGCCGATTTGATAAACGGTATCAGCGTTTCCTTGTCATTTTCAATGCTGAAATTTTTCATCTCAAAATCGCCGTCCGTTTCGTTGTAGGAGTACCAGTCGCGCGAAAAATCGTTTGCGCCGACAGGCATTCGGCAAATGGTGAAATTTGCGCCTTCGGCGGTAAACAGTTCTTTGAAAATTGCTTCACGTTCCGCGTCGGTCAAAAGAGCGAGAGAAGTCCAACCGAGTTCGTTGAAGCACGCGCCGAAACCGTCAACGGTTTGCAATTCGCTGTTGGTCAGGATTTCCACATCGGCGGAATCGGTTTTTACCGGTTTAATTTCGCTCGTGTTCTGTGTTTGCCACGAGGCGTCGGGAGTAGTTGCTACCCACTCTGCGACCGTTTTTTTGTCGCAGGAAGTTATTGCCAAAGCAATAAAGAAAACAAATAATATGTGTTTCATACTTTTATATTTTTATTTTTAGTCGAATTCACCCATTTCAATATTCTACAATTGCTGCTTTTCCAATCAAACCCGATTCTTGCAACGGCATATCAGGACGCCATTCCGTACTGTATGAGCGCACTTTCCGCTGCTCGAAAGGCAGGAAGGAATCGCCAATCAAACGGTTGCCCCATTTGTTGACAACTTCTACTTCTATCGTATTTTCGCCATCAACAAGCAAACCAGTGATGTTTACGCGGAAAGGCGCAGTCCAACAACCGCCTGCATATTGCCCGTTGATTTTCACTTTCGCCATATCACAAACATTTTCGAACTCTACGAAAACCGGATTCTTGGTTTCCGATTCTTGGTTCGTATAATTGAACTTCTTTGAATAGGTTGCTGTTCCCGAATAATATTTGATTTGCGGATTTTCGTTTTCCGACCACGATTTCAGTTCTGCAAAATCAGCATTTTCAAGACCGCGGTGAACGCTGTCCGCGGTGAACGCGACCGTCCAACCGGTAGAAATATCGGCACTTTTCGCCGGCGCGGGGAAATTCGCAGCCAAATTCAATGCGCCGGAACTTTCCGATTTCGCGTTAAACACAATAAAATACCCTTCCAAATTTTCGAGTTTCAACGGAACGGTTGTAATTCCGTCTTTTTCCGAAAAGCCGGGCAGCAAACGTACCGAGCCGTCCGTTGCGTTCCAGAGTTCGGGCTGCTTGCCCTGTACGCGGAACTGTGCTGTAATCTCGATTGGTTTTTCCGTTTGATTGGCAACGAAATAAATTTCGCGGTCGCCGTCGGTGCGGTGATTGTAAATAACCGGTGGAAGTTTACTGACCGCTTCTTTGCCGAAGACATTGCCGGAAACTTCCCGGTCGGGCGCATCTTCCGTCAGGAAATCGGGTTTCAGGTTCAATTCGGCAAAAACTTCTTCCAATGGAACGTTGTGATAGATTTTACCTTTGCCGTAAGACAATGTAACATCAATTGCATCTTCCAGTTCTTTATCACGTTTTCCATTGAGTTCGTGATGACAAGTAGATTTTATCTCGCATTGCCATATTTTATTTGCGATTTTCTTCACTTCCTCATCTGCTTTGGGGTAATTTTCCAAACTTGGGGAACGGTCGGGAATTTGCGTGCTGACGATTGTTGCGCCGTCTTTTACAAGTTGTTCTATTTTGCGCAAAAGTTCGGGGCGCATTGTTTTTTGAGGGGGAAGCACCAACGCCTTATATTCGGTTCCGTGCGGCAACACAAGTTTACCGTCTTTGACCTTCATATCTTTTTCGATGACTTCGGCATTGATATAATCATATTCGTAGCCACGAGGGATTTCCGGCTGGCGGACGCCGGTCATTTTCGGAGCGTCTTCGCCGATAAAATACGCTACATCGGCAACATTCAAACCCTGACGAAGCATGTAATTCGAGCGGCGGATATAACCGGTAAACAGATCAAGCTGCGAAAACCAGGTGTTATGGCGGTTAAATTCGGTGGCAAACCAAGCGTCAATACCCGGGAATTCATTGTCGTAGGCTTGTTGGATATAAACGTGCAGAATCGCTTCGTTAATTCCCTCCGCCATCGACCAGTCGAGCAGGAATTTCAGATTCTTGGGAGCCATTTTGTAACCCACGCCGCCGCTTGTAAACGATTCAGCCGAAATGATGTTTTTGTTGTAAATGTGTCCGCAGGAAGCGGCAATGCGCGGCTCATAGCGATCGTTGCTCTGTGCAGCCCAAAATTCGCCGCCAATGCCGTCCGATTGACCTCCGTATTGCAAAAACTCGCCCGGAAAACCCCAGTGTCCATAGTTTTCGAGCCAGCATTTAAGCCCGTATTTATGACTTACTTCGGTGAATCCGCCCACAAAGTCGTAAGAAACTTTATCGGCAACGAGGCGGCGCAAATCCCACAGGAATCTGTCCGACCGGTCGGGACTTCCGATTGAAATACCCTGTAAAGCGGGCAAATACGGCGAAGGATCGTAGCCGTAGCGTTGCTGAAATTCTTCGAGAAAGCCTTCCGTCATATTTTGTCCGCCCATTTCATAACTGTCCTGAACTACCCATTTCAGCGATTTGCGGTCGGCTTCGGGAATACGGCGCAGCACTTCGCCTATAAAACGGTCGAAATGATAGGCGACATGTTCCCTGTTCATTTTATCCACTTCAAGACCCTTGCCTTCGGGCGGCGCTGGCGAGTTCATTGTGCCTGTGGGCGACATTCCGGTGCGCATAATTACCCATTTTCCTTCGGGAACGTTCCAGGTAATCGTGCCGTCGGCAGCCAGTTTGTCGGAAATATCAATGACATTTTCGGGATTGATGGAAAGCGCCGTGTCTGCGCTTTCTTCTTTCCACATATAAGAATCCCAATACGGAAGCGGAGATTGGAACATTTTTGCCAAAGTTTTTTCGGGATAACGCTCAATACCCTGCACGGCGGTAAGGGTAAGCGAAAAATGAGCGTCGGAGTACCGTTTGTTATCGAAAATAAGACGGAAATCCTGCGCTTCGGTTTCGGGAAAAGTTATCAGCGCTTTTGCCAATTTATCCCAACCAACGCTGAGCATATCATTCGAACGGTCTATTTCAAACTTCCGGATTGTTTGGTATTCAGTTCCTGTTTTTGCCTGCAATTCACATTCGCCAAAGAAATAATTGTTGGGATGAATTACGAGCGTACGCATTTTTTCGGGTCTCGGTAACGAAATAGCGATTTCGGCTTTTGAATAACCCGGTACGAAACCGGTTTGGGTTGCGCCGCGTTCGTAAAGGTCGTTATTTATCGGAAATGCCAATACTTTCACATCTTGGAAAATGCTGTCTTCGGGTTGTAAAATTCCGGTAAATGTCTGTCCGCCGGCTACGACGGTATCGGCAAAAGCGAGGTAGCGCATTGCCCGGCCGGGTTCTATCCAGGGACCGCCCGACTGGCTCCAACCCGGGC
>JAISXN010000065.1 GCA_031270525.1 Candidatus Symbiothrix sp.
ATGAATGAAAGGCGTGCATATAACTACATCGCATTGAACCGTTTTACCGTCTAAAGCTTTTTGCAACTCTTTTGCCAACTCAATTCCTTCTTGCAGGTTATTATTCATTTTCCAATTTCCCGCTACAATATTTTTTCTCATTTTTTATTTGTTTTTTTATGAAATATTATTTTTTATATGTTACTATATATTATCATCAGACGAAGCAATCCGTTTGTTTTTTGCCAATTCTTTTCTCTTGTTTTTCCGCTGTTTCCTGTAAACAAAAAAGTCAAAAAGAAACAATATCAAAAGCGAAATGATTAAAATAAGCGAAATGATTACAATATTTCTCACATTGTGATTTTCCGGAATTTTCCCTGTATCGCTGTTATCCAATGGAGTATCCGATTCCGACAGATTGGGTAAGAGTCTATTCGGCCATTTATTGATAATCGTTCCGGTTTTGAGCAACAGCAATCCAGGATTAGAACGGATAATTGTTTTCAAAGTCACATCGTCCATTGTACAGAAAGGATATTCTGCCCCCGTATTTTCAGTCCACTCCCTGATTTCAATAGGAAGGGAAGACGTCAAAGCATAAAATTTGTATCCGAACTTTTGAGTATAATCATATATATCGTTGATTTTATCCACATTGTTGTCGGTAGCTTTTTCCAGTTTATGAGCAATGAGCAGGAACGTATAGTCCGGATCGATCAATACATTGTCGGTAATATCATAACCTTCTTCGGTTGTAAGAGAAAAATCGTGAATCGGAGGTTCATACCCTTTTTTGACAGTAACGGTTTTCGAATTGACGAAAACCCAGGTTGAATCACCTTTCGGATAGTCGGCAATCGTAAATTCACGTTGTATCCCATTTTTCGAATAAATCAACTTTGTATCAAACACAGGCTGTTCCGCATCTTCCGGAATTTCCATCAATGCCGGTATATGCGTACCGACTTTATACGGTCTGAAATCGAGAACCGGCAGATAGGAAAAGCAATACAAAGCTACGCCTATAATAAACACATACACCCAAAATGTGATTAACGAATCGCATTTTTTCGTAAACACCGGCGTTATTAATTTATACCACAAATACAGGCAAATAGCCATTAACAGCAAAGGAAGATTTTTGAAAAATGTCTGCCAATTGGTAAGCACTAAAGCATCTCCGAAGCAACCGCAATCCGTAACGGGATTCTTAATTGCCAGATAAAGCGTCAGCGGCGTCATGACAATCATAAAAAGCAAAGCAAGAATTGTATTCGTTCTTCTATAAACTCCTAACAGAAAACAAACTCCGATTCCAAATTCAATGGCGAATAAAATAAAGGCAAAAGGCAATATGGTGAAATCCAGAAAACCAAGATCAAACGCTTCCAGATAATCTTCGATTTTATAAATGCTTCCCCACGGATCAATCGCTTTAACAAAGCCGGAAAAGACAAATACCGCTCCCAAAACAATTCTACTAATTTCTACAATAATTTTTTTAAAATTCCGTCCCATATTCCAATTTTATTAGTGCAAACAAAGAATAATTAATCATATCCATATAATTGGCATCAATACCTTCCGATACAATGGTCTTACCTTCATTGATTTCAATTTGTTTTGTCCTGTATATTTTCATTAAGATCATATCCGTATAAGAACTGATTCTCATATTTCTCCAGGCTTCATCATAATCGTGATTTTTGGCATACATCAATTCTTTGGTCTCCGTAATAAATTTATCATATAAAACCAAGGCTTCCTTATTATCTATATCAACCGTGGAAGAAAAACCCAAATGCAACTGTATCAATCCGATAACCCCATAATTAACAATAGCGGTAAATTCCGAACGAATATCTTCATCTATCTTACTTGTCCCTTTGGTTTCGAGACTTCTGATTCGATTGGCTTTGATGTAAATTTGGTCGGTAACTGATTGCTGACGCATAATGCGCCACGACGCACCGTAATCTTTCAGTTTATTTTCGAAAAGACTACGGCACGTCGTTATTACCTGTTCAAACTGTTCTTTTGTGTTCATTGCGCATATTCATTCGGCTTATGAGTTGCAAAAATAGATGAAAAATTTGGTTTTTCCAAGCGCGAGAAAAGGAAAAAGAGGTTTCAATCCACTTTGTGTTTCTATGAACACCGAAGCGACCGCCCAATCTTCAAAATAGTCGTCTTGCTGATTCCGTTCAACCGGCATATTTGTTCCACACTCACGCCATGTCTTCGGGCAATAACGGATAACGTATCTCCGTTTTTTACTTTATGATATTTTGCCCCTTTGCCATCGGCTAAAGGAATAGATACGTCGCTTGATTTTTTCGACCGGTCATTTTTCCTCGCGATAGCTGCATAGCGTTTAACGTATGTCCCTTTCAGCGGTTTATATTTCGTATAAAAAGGAATATTAAAATAAGAATTTCCGGAACGGGATTTTTCAAAAACAAAATAATCATCATAAGTGCAAAAACGGTCGAAATCAATTATTTCCGAAGGATCAACGGCCTGACCTAAAAAGCGAAATTCAAAATGAAGGTGAGAACCGGTCGAACGACCTGTATTACCGCCTAAGGCAATCGGTTGTCCCGCTTGTACATTTTCGTCAATATTGACCAATGTTTTGGATAAATGTCCATACACGGTTTCCAAACCATTCGGATGTCTGATTACCACGTAGTTACCGTAACCTCTTCTCTCATAATTACAAACCCTGATTTTTCCATCGAAAGCGGCATAAACGGTATCTCCTGTCTGAAGCTTAAGATCGGTTCCGTAATGAAATCTATACCGGCGAGGGCCATAAGGAGAAGTCACTTTCCCTGTAATCGGCATGACAAAAGAAGAAACATCTATTCTGAAAGAATCCGGAACAAACGCGCTGGAATAGGCCTTTAGAAATTCATTGTTCCATTCGCCTTCGTACAGTTCGTCGGCAGGCAACTCATCATCATTTTCTTCGGTCAGTTCGAGCGCCAGAAGCACTGAATCCATTATCTGCGTTTCGATTTTTAGATTTATTTTATCGGCAACTAATTTGAGCCGATCGTTGATTTTTTTTATTTCATCACTACTTAACTCATTTTTATTTACTTGCGCCCCTAAGTTTGTTGAAACAATCAAAGCCAAAACTATTGCAACCGCTAATCTGTTAAATATTCTTCCTATCATCATCATTTTTGTTTTCTTTTTTCGGAGCATAACTTCAATATTCATCATGCGCGTACAAATTTGACATTAAAACCGGTTCGTAATCAAACAATTCCTCCGTCTTAAAAAAGCGTTTTATTTCAACCTCCGCAGTCTCCGGAGAGTCTGAAGCATGAACAATATTCTCCTGAATACTCATGCTGTAATCTCCTCTGATTGTACCCGGTAAAGCATCGCGTCCATTGGTCGTACCTGTAATTGAACGAACAACCCTGACGGCGTCTTTTCCTTTCCAACAGCATACGATAACCGGACAGGAAGTCATGGCATTTTTAATCCTCTGAAAAATAGGTTTATCTTTTAAGTGCGCATAATGCTCATTCAAAACCTCATCCGAAAGCCACATCATTTTCATTCCGGCAAGAAGTAAGCCTTTCTTTTCAAAACGATTAACGACCTCTCCAATCAGAGCTCGCTGAATGGTACCGGGTTTAAGGATCACAAGCGTTTTCTCCAACATTTACTAACTTTTTTGTAAGTGAAAATTTTAAGTTTACAAAGTAAAACAATAATTATCAAAAAACCAAGTATTTATATGTTAAAATTTGACGGAATCAACGGTGTCTTGCCGCATCAAGCCTTAAAAAAATAAAAAGAAGGATAGTAAAAGCGCAAATTGAAGAGCCTCCATAGCTAAAAAACGGCAACGGAATACCGATTACCGGCATAATTCCAATCACCATTCCGATATTAACAGCCAGATGAAAAGTCAGGATAGAAGCCACAGAATAACCGTAAATTCGATTAAACCGGGTTCGTTGTCTTTCCGCAAGAAAAATCAACCGGATAATTAAGGTCATAAATAATAACATGATTATACTCGCGCCAAAGAAACCTTCCTCCTCACCCACAGTGCAAAAAATAAAATCGGTATCCTGTTCGGGAACATATTTTAATTTAGTTTGCGTTCCGTTCAGATAACCTTTCCCGAAAAGGCCGCCCGAACCGATGGCTATTTTAGACTGGTTGACATTATATCCCGCTCCGCCGGGATCGTCGATCATGCCCAAAGCCACTTTGACCCGGGTCTGTTGGTATGGTTCCAAAACGTCGTTGAAAAAATAATCAACCGAATATAAATAAACAATTGAAAATATAGCAAAAAAAATAACATATAGATAACGCAAAACTCTAAACCGGATATAATTTACCAATACGGCTAAAACAGTAAGAATCAGAATGGCCAAAGTAACCCGGCTGAGATTAAATTCCACAAAAAAGGAAACGACAACGCTGACTACTACCAATCCCAATGACGAAAAAATAATGTATTTGTTAGTCCGACGGCCTTTCTTATAATTATAAAGAATTATGTATATGAAAAATAGACTCAGAATCAAAATAACATATTCGCCCAAAGGAGTAACGCCCCAGAAAGTTTCATCCAATTTAAGAGCTATCAGGAAATACAAAACGGTACAAAAACCCGTGAAAATAATAGTGCCGGGCATTCCTTCGCGATACAGCATAATGAAAAAAGCCAGGAAAATCAAGGCGGAACCCGTTTCTTTCTGCAACATAATTAATACCATCGGTAAAAAAATCAAGCCCAAAACAACCGCAAAATTTTTTGTCTTCATCAACTCAAACCGGTAGCCGTTCATGAACCGGGCAACAGCCAAAGCGGTTGCAAATTTGGCAAACTCGGCGGCTTGCAAACGAACAGGTCCCATAACCAGCCACGAACGCGAACCTTTTATATCGGGTGCGACAAAAATAGTTACAATCAAAAGGAAAATCAGGAAAATATAAATCCAATAAGCAAAAATGTCATAGAAGCTTTTTTCAATCAGAAGAATCGAAAAACCTGTCACTACGGAGATAACAATCCAAATCATCTGCATACCGGCGCGTCCCGACAGGTTAAAAATCGAAACCTGGTCGAAATCGTAGCTGGCCGCATAGATCGTGAACCATCCCGCAATGACCATCACGACATAAATGGAAACGGTCATCCAGTCCAAACTACTCCATATACTGCTTTTTGGGTAAGACAACATTTCTTAAAATTATCGTATTTTTTAATTTTTCTTCCTCCCATACGGATGACTCGGAAATTTGTCCGTTCAGATATTTTTCCAACATCAATCTTGCTATTGGAAGTGCATTTGTAGCTCCGAAACCACCGTTTTCAACCAAAACGGAAATAGCTACTTTCGGATTGTCTTTCGGTGCAAAAGCCATAAAAATGGAATGGTCTTTCCCTTTATTCTGAGCTGTTCCGGTTTTTCCGCAAACTTCAATACCCGGAATATTCGCCCGGGTCGAAGTTCCGCCGGTCACCGCTTTTCGCATCCCGGCTACAATCGCTTCATAATGTTCGGGAGCAATTCCTGTATATTTTCTTTTCGTATAAGTCGAATCCAAAGCCGTATCCCTGATTTTTTTCACGACATGAGGCGTGCAGTAATACCCGCGATTCGCAATAGTCGCCGCCAGATTGCAGATTTGCAAAGGCGTTTCTTCAATTTCCCCCTGCCCGATTGAATTTGAAATAACCGTAAATGGATTCCATCGCGTATAAATCTTATCGTAAAACTGACCGTTGGGAATCCGTCCCCGTTTTTCGCCGGGCAAATCGACACCCAAGGGATAACCGAATCCCTGACTAACCATCAGGTCACGCCATTTGTCCATCGCATTTTCAATCGAACTGTATTTTTTATTTTCCAGCATGGCTTTCAAACCCCAACAAAAATAGGAATTGCAAGACGTCCCAATGGCGTCAACCAAAGCTAAAGGCGAACCATGCCCGTGACATCCGGGGCGGCCTCCACCGGGCGGCCATCCGTGGTAACAAGAATAAGCCGTTGAGGGCTGAATAATATTTTCTTCCAAAAAAACCAAAGCTTGCGCCGGTTTGAAAGTTGAACCGGGCGGATAAGTCCCGTTCAAAGCTCGATTTATCAAAGGTGTATAAGGATCTTTTGTGAGTTTGACAAAATTTTCACTGAATTGTCGTCCCACCAGATTTAAAATAGACGGGTCATAAGTAGGTGAAGAAACCATGCATAAAATTTCACCGGTCTCCGGCTCTATCATGATGATACTCCCTAACTTATTAGTCATCAGCATTTCACCGTATGCCTGCAAGTCAATGTCGAGCGAAAGCGTCAGGTCTTTCCCTGGAATTGGGTCCTGGTCATGGATTCCTTCTTTGTATTTCCCTTTGATGCGGCCATGGGCGTCGCGCAGCAAAATCTCCACGCCTTTCGTACCCCGCAGATAAGACTCATATTGTTTTTCAACACCTGTCTTTCCAATGTAATCGCCACGAACATAATATTCGTCATCAGCCAGATTTTGTTTATCGGCTTCGGCAATATATCCCAAAACATGAGCGGCATTGGGATAATTATATTTCCGAATGGGTTTGTTTTGCAAATAAAATCCGGGGAATTTGTAAATGGATTCCTGAAGAATACCATATTCTTTACTACCTAATTGAGTAAGAAAAGTTTGCGGCGTATAAGAAGAATAACCGGGATTCAATTTCCGGTTTTTCACATCGGCCCATTTTTTCCTGAAATACTCCTTATTAATGTTAACGGCGCGACAAAAAGCCAAGGTATCAAATTCTTTGGTTTCCCGCATGACGACCATTACATCGTATGACTGTTGGTTGTAAACCAACAGTTTGTTATTCCGGTCGTACATCACGCCCCTGGGCGGATATCGTTTTTTATTCAGAAACGCATTCGAATTCGCCCATTCCTTATAATTACTGTCAAGTACTTGTAATGAAAAAAGTCGTATGATATAAACTAAACCCAAAATACAGATACCGTAAATGATAAACATTTTCCTTTTATCGGCATCAAAATTCTCTTTCTTCATTTTTTGAATTCCCCAATATTTATGCTTTCAATAGCACTAACAAGCAAAACCGTCAAAACAAAACTACCTAAAATCCGCAACGACAATTTTATCGGGTCGAACAAAGTAAATGATTCCATTAAATGCAAAACCGTTGCATGAATCAAGATCATCGTTCCGGCATAGCGAACAAACATGAAATTTCCCAATGTTTCAAACGAAGGTACATAATCTTCAAAAACATCTCTCGGAGCAAATAGTTTTAATAAATAAAACCTTAAAAATCCGACGATTATCATAACAGACATGTTTAAGCCCAATGTAGAACCGAACAGGTCTATAATTAAACCCATCAGCGCCGACAGCATCAGTACTACATTGCGATTCATTTTGACCGGCAATTTCAAAGTAAAATAGAGATATACAAAAGGCGTGGCAACTCCAAACAAATGGATGTTGTTGAATAGCCATACCTGCAACAGTACAAGGAGAATAAACAGCAGTAACCGCTGAATCGCCACCTTATTCATCGTTTTCTCCTTTCTCTAAGTTTAATTGTTCGTCTTTTAGTGCATTCACTACGATCAGCACTTCGCTTAAAGCGCTAAAGTTAGTAAACAATTTCACTTTCAATGAATTATAGTTTTCGCCTTTTTTCTTAAAAGTATCTTCTACCGTACCGACGGACACTCCTTCCGGAAAAACGGTACTAAATCCGCTGGTTACAATCGTATCTCCTATATTGAAGGCTGCGTGTTGCGGCAACTCTTTCAAAGAGATGTACCGGGGATCTTTTCCATCCCACGATAAGGTCCCAAAATAATCCGTTCTTTTGATTTTACAATTGGGCTGGTATTTGGGATTCAAAATCGGTATAACTTTCGAAAAATGAGGTGAAACGCTTATCACAACTCCGACAATTCCATTCGGCGACAATACGCCCATATCTTCCCTTACGCCGGCCAAAGTGCCTTTATTTAGAGTAATATAGTTATTATCCATTCGAGCGATTTGGTTATTTATGACTTGAGCAGGGATAAAACTAAAAACATTCGAATAGACGCTTTCGTATTCGTGTACATCTATGGGGAACACCTGTTCCGACAAAGTTTCCACTGCCTTTTTTGAATCCCTCATTTCCTGCTCAAGCACGGCAATCCGCTGCATCAAATCGGAATTGATCGTCTTCAGATTCATGTACGATTCGACACTGTTTGAAACCAAATAAACCCTGCCTGCTATTTCCTGATAAACCGACAGGTACTTACTCCGTTGAAATTCATTATTATGAATGAACAGGTAAAGAGAAAAAAAAGTCAGTAAAAAAAATAGCAGCCAATGAACATTCTTCAGGATGAAATTGACTAAATTTCTCAATTATCGTATCAGGAAGTTAAACTTATTAATATTTTTCAAAGCAATACCTGTTCCTTTGGCTACCGCATGAAGGGGATCGTCGGCGATATGGAACGGAATATTAATCTTATCCGTCAATCGTTTATCCAATCCTTTCAGCAAAGCGCCGCCGCCTGCCAGATAAATTCCGTTGCGGACAATATCGGCATAGAGTTCGGGAGGCGTGCTTTCCAATGCAGCCAAGACTGCCATTTCTATTTTTGAAACGGATTTATCAATGCAATGGGCAATTTCCTGATAGGACACAGGAACTTCCATCGGCAAAGCTGTCATCCGGTTCGGGCCGTACACAATATAATCTTCAGGGGGATCGTCGAGGTGAACCAGGGCGGATCCGACATTGATTTTAATCAATTCGGCCGTCCGTTCGCCAATCCGCATATTGTGCTGGCGTCCCATGTATTCGATAATATCTTGCGTCAAATCGTCGCCTGCAATACGGATGGATTTGTTCGAAACAATACCACCCAAAGAAATAATCGCGATTTCGGTAGTTCCTCCACCTATATCCACAACCATGTTTCCGTCGGGAGCCTCAACGTCCAAACCGATTCCCATGGCAGCCGCCATCGGTTCGTAGATCATATAAACATCCCGTCCTCCGGCATGTTCCGCCGAGTCGCGGACGGCACGGATTTCCACTTCAGTGCTTCCCGAAGGAATACACACTACGATTCTTAAAGAAGGTGAGAAAAAGTGGTGTTTATTGTTAACCATTTTAATTAATCCGCGAATCATCTGTTCGGCGGCATTAAAATCGGCTATCACCCCATCTCGGAGCGGACGAATCGTTTTAATTTTAGTCGGCGTTTTACCCTCCATTTGTTGCGCTTTTTTCCCGATAGCCAGAATTTTATCGCTACGGTCGTCCAAAGCTACTACGGACGGCTCATCAACTACAATTTTACCATTGCTGATTATAATCGTATTCGCTGTTCCTAAATCCATCGCAATTTCTTGCGTAAAAGAAAATAATCCCATGATTAATTAATGTTTAAAATGGCGGATTCCGGTCATCACCATCGCCATATTATGAGTGTCACAATACTCTACTGATAAATTATCTTTGACGGAACCTCCTGGCTGGATGACAGCCGAGATTCCTTCATTGTTTGCAATTTCAACGCAATCGGGAAATGGGAAAAAAGCGTCGGAAGCCATAACGGCTCCTTTCAAATCAAAGCCAAAAGATTTTGCTTTTTCAATGGCTTGTTTGAGTGCATCGACGCGCGAAGTTTGTCCCGTCCCGCTCGCATAAAGCTGTTTATTTTTCGCCAAGACAATGGCATTGGATTTGGTATGTTTCACCAATTTATTGGCAAACAGCAAATCTTCAATTTCATTACTTTCAGGCGTTTTCCGCGTCACTGTCTTTAAATCGGCTACGGTTTGAATACTCAGGTCTTTATCCTGCGCCAGAACTCCGTTCAGCAAAGAACGGAATTGGAGCTTCGCCTGCGGACTGTCTTTCTGAATGAGAATAATCCGGTTCTTTTTTTGCATCAGGACTTCCAAAGCAGCCGTATCGTAATCGGGAGCGATAATCACTTCAAAGAAAATTTTGTGGATTTCTTCCGCCGATTCTTTGTCGATGGGTGCATTGCAAATCAGGATTCCCCCGAAAGCGGAAACCGGATCGCCGGCCAAAGCTGCTTCCCAAGCTTCTTTTATCGTCGGACGGGAAGCGATTCCGCAAGCATTGTTGTGTTTCAGAATGGCAAAAGTCAATTCGTCAAACTCCGAAATCAGAGAAACGGCGGCTTCGATGTCCAACAAATTATTGTAAGAAATTTCTTTCCCTTGAAGTTGTTCGAACAAGGCTTCAAAATCGCCGTAGAAAATTCCCTTTTGGTGTGGATTTTCTCCGTAACGCAGGATTTTAGAGTTCCCTTCGGCAAAGCGGAAATACGAACCATCGCCTTCATCGAAATAATTGAATATCGCCGTGTCATAGCCGGAAGAGACGGCAAAAGCTTCTTTGGCAAACCATTTACGTTCTTCGAGGGTAGAAACCGCTCCATTTTCCGACAAAAGATTGTCCAACGGAGCATACTGGTCTTTGGACGCAATTATAATTACATCATTAAAATTTTTGGCAGCCGCCCTAATCAAGGATATGCCGCCTATATCTATTTTTTCGATGATTTCTTCTTCTTCCGCACCCAAAGCGAGGGTTTCACAGAAAGGATACAAATCGACAATTACCAGATCAATTTCCGGAATATCATATTGTGCAATTTGTTGTTTGTCGGAATCATTTTCACGCCGGTTCAAGATACCACCGAATATTTTGGGATGCAAGGTCTTAACCCTTCCCCCCAAGATAGAAGGATATCCCGTCAGGCTTTCGACTGAAACGCAAGAATAACCCAATGATTCGATAAATTCTTTTGTTCCTCCGGTTGAAAAGAATGTAACTCCCGCATCATTTAATTTTATCAGTATATTATCCAAGCCATCTTTATGAAAGACAGATATTAAAGCATTTTTGATTTTTTTCGGACCAGACATATTTAAATGCTTAACGCTTATTTTAATTCCGGTTGCAAAATTATACATTTTGTTTGAAATAACAAAGCGAAAATGAATAATGGTTGATAAAAATTTTTTTCATTATACGTGCATAGAAGTTGTGAAATAAAATAATTAAAGATTTATTTGTGTCTTTAAAATATGTTATGTAAATTTGCAGCGCACTTTTATTAAAATTTTTACTGTAAACTGAATCCAATGGGATTTAGGAGACTTTGTTTTATCTGTCCACTTATAAAATTCGCTTGAAAAATAACTGTTTGACATTATCATTATATCATTTTTCTATTACGGATTATTTTCGTAACGAGGTTTTTTTGACTTTTTTTAAGCCAATTAACTTGTTTTTCTCGCATATTTTATTAACACACACACACACACACACACACACACACACACACACACACACACACACACACACACACAGCAGGCGTATATCATAGATAGCGCGCGCGTAAGAAATAAATATTATATAAACAAGGAGGTTACACTACAATTTAGTGTGACCTCCTTACTTTTTTTAAATATATTATATGGAATCCATCCAAAAGGGTTGGTACGTTATATATACTAAACCCCGTCATGAAAAAAAGGTATTTGAGGATTTAACACTTCGGGATTGTACCGCCTACCTGCCCTTAATCAATCATCTTTCGCAATGGAGTGATCGCCGAAAGATGATTCAGAAGCCTCTGTTCTCATCCTATGTATTTGTGTATCTTGATAATGTTGCGAATTATTATCGTGTATCGCAAATTGACGGATTTGTGATGTTCATCAGTTTCAGTGGAAAATTGGCGAAGGTGAAAGATTCGGAGATTGAAACCATGAAGCGGTTGATAGCTTATTGTCAGGAGATTGAGCTGGTGCAATCGGATATCAAAATCGGGGAAAAGCGGAAGGTATCGTATGGGCCTTTGTCGGGGTATGAGTGTGAAGTGGTGT
>JAISXN010000053.1 GCA_031270525.1 Candidatus Symbiothrix sp.
AAAATTGTAATGCGTTAATAATAAGCATGTTATCATTTATTGGCTTTTTAAAAACTGCTTTTTAATTAATTATAATTTGCTGTCAATAAATAAATTAGCATAGCTGAATAGTTACAAAATCTTTTGTAGAAAATTCGGATAATTCTGACTTGTCGGATTTATTTGAAGAAGATTATCTGTTACCATTGAAATCTCTGATGACAATGATGCCTTTCAATCTAAGGGATTTGATGCCTGTTTCTTTACCGGATAATTATCCCAAAGAATTGAATAGTTTGTTCCAAAATTCAACAAATCTATATGACTTTATGGTAAATATGATGAATTTCTCTGAATCTCTATCCGAGGAACAAAAGGAATTTAAAGAAATGCTATCATATCTTCATCAAAGTATATTTGCTCCCATATATAAAGCTATGGAAATCACCGGATATGGCGTTGAAGGCATTACAGACAAAGAATCTTTTCGGGAATCTTTTATCAACTATCATAAAAAGACATATCCCCATAGAAATTTCCATGAACAATTTACAGATATGTATTGTGCTTTAGAACTTTATGGATTTGTTAAAGGCAAACCAAGAAAACAAAAAATGATGAATTTGATTAATGATGCGAAACATGCTTTCTTTGGCGCTTATTGTGATATTGTGGTATCAAAAGATGCTGATTTTTTGGAGAAAACCAAGTTTATTTACGATTTATTTGAGATTCAGGTTGCTGTATTGGATATGAATCAATATAGAGATTACCTCGAAAATTCAAATTACCATAGTAATCTGTTTAATTTTTACAATGAACTCGAAGGGAATTTTATCGAATCAAAAATCATCCAACAGCAATACAATGAAGAAGAAAATTGCACCTTAATTCGCTTAAAAAATGTCTATCTTTCTTATTTTAACTCACTTGTTTTTGTTTCTAATGCAAATGGTAAATACTATTATCTGACAAAAGAAAGTAACAATTACAGTAGTGGAACACTAATCAAAGAAATCAAATATGTTACAAATTCTTTGAGTGAGTTATTGGGAGTAGATTGTAATGAAAAAAGTCTTTTTGATGTTTCCGAAATTGATAATGAGGGAAAATGGGTGGCAGAGTTTGGTATAATGAAACGATGGTTATTGCTTTGAATTATCAAGACAAATTGCAATTGACATTTTACCCGACAGCGTATATAGATAACAGCTAAAAATCAAGTTGTACTAATTTTTTTTCGTTGACCTGAGTTGTGTGCAAACCCTAATAAAAAAGCATCTACAAAACCTTCTGTAAATGCCTGATTTTCAATCTGTGACTCCGGAGGGATTCAAACCCCCAACCTTCTGATCCGTAGTCAGATGCTCTATTCAGTTGAGCTACGGAGCCATTCCTATTTTTGCGAGTGCAAATGTAGCGTATTTTTTCGAATCAGCCAAATATTTTACAGGTTTTATGGAATAAATTTGGAATTAAAAATCAAGTACCCGATATTCAATCCGATATTCCAGTTATTTCGCGGAAAACTGTAACGATTCGCGAATACACTAATCGACATAAACGGTAGTTGAGCCACCAGGCTTACTTCGCCCAAATACGCCGGACGAGTGAATAACCGGCCGTAATAAGCTTTTTTATCGGTAGCTTTTAATAAAGGATAAATGGGTAAAAATCCATGAAAATCGCCTCGTGCATGGAAAGTGGAATTTATTTTCCAAATCGGAATAATCCCGCCGGCAATGAACTGATTGGCTCTAAATGCTTCGTTAAAAACGATTTTGCTGTGTAGGGTAGGGGTGTAGGCCGGCGCCTGGAGTACCGACGCCGTATAGTTATTCAGGAAATTCTTACTCGACACAAGGCCTTGAAACCGGTATCCCCAATTGAACCTGGAATTTATCTCATGTAGATTGTATAACATTGCATCTAACTGAATCCATGGTTGCTTTACCGCTGGAAGTGGTCGGCTCTTTGCGTGTGTGTAATGCTCGCTTCCGGATATATACTGGGCATAAATATGATGATCATGTCCGTGAATAGGGTATTGTTTGGCGTCCTGCGTATTTTTCCTGTAAAAAATACCGAAATTAAATAACTTGTAAACGCTTTTGTCAAAATCGTTTTCAGTGGAAATCTTATCTTGATAGTATTTATCTTCCAGTATTCCGTAGCCTGCGACAAAATCCATTCTCGCTTTATTGGAAAAAGGAAGTCCCAAACCTAATTTCCCATACGTTTCGCGTTGATAAATAAACATGGATACCTCTGTATTCATGAAAAGTTTTTCACTTTCATAATAATTTCTGTAATTATAGACAATTTGTCCGGTTATATCAAGCGGAATGGTAGCCGGTAATTCGATTTTTCCGGTCAAAGCCACTCCATTGTATGTATTTCCCACTTGCATATCAAGATTAAGACCGGCGGAGAAACTCGTCAGACTTTGGTATCCCAATCCCAGATACAACTGATTGGCGCTCATCGAAGAAATATTTCCACCGAAAGCAATCATAATTTCATTTTTGATTTGTATATCCAGGTATAAATCAAAAGTCTTTGTTTTCGAATCCCAAACAGTATGTGGTATGATTTCCTTTATTTTCGGATTGGATAGCAAACGGAAATAGGATTTTTTAAAATCTTCCATCGTAAAATTATCATCATCATCCCGGCTGATTTGACTTTCGATATATGTTTGTTGCTCTTCATTCACTCCCGAAATATATATCTTATTGAAAACCAAAGGAGGAAGTTTGGCTTTATATTCTTTTCTTTTCTGTTCAAGCTCTTTCAACGGCATCCTGTGATTGATTTTCATTTTAATTGAATCCGCCATTTTTGAAGCAGCTTCGTAACCAATGTCAAAAAGCGTTTTGGATTTGTAAAAATCCAGTAAATTAGTGTCCTCCAAGGTGAAACTCATGATTACTCCTTCATCGGAACTGACGCTGTAATAAGGTTTTTGCATAATCATATTTTCCAATAAGTCATACAAATTCATATTATCTGTTTGTTTGGGTTTCTTTCCCGTAACGATTGATCCGATAATAAAATCCGGGTGAAATGTATGTTTCATCGGATTCACCGGAAAATTATCGTAAATGCCTCCGTCAAAAAGCGGTATACTATCCATATAGATCGGCTTGAATACCAATGGGAAAGTCATGGAAGCCCTTACGGCGTCGCCCAAATCGCCGTTTCTGAAAAAAATAGGTTCTTTATTAAAAACATCGGAAGCTACGCACAAAAAAGGTACGAAAAGATTGTTAAAATCACCGCCACATTGGGCGTTTGCCTGCGCATACAATTGCATAAACGCTTGATTCATCTGAATCGGATTAATCAAATTATTAGGAATAATGGATTGGTTAATTTTAAGAGAATCCAACGGAACCATAAATTTTATAAAATCCGGCTGATTGGGACTTTTCCTGAAATAATACTGATATTCTTCTTCAACTTTACTGGTTTGCCAGTAATAAAAATCATCCGACAAAAACAAATCAAGTATTTCATCCGGAGAATTACCCGATGCATACAAACTTCCCACAATAGCGCCGATGGAGGTTCCGGTTATATAATCAACAGGAATATCATTGTCTTCCAGTGCTTTAATAATTCCAATGTGCACAGCGCCTTTAGCGCCGCCGCCGCTCAGTACCAAACCGACTTTTTGAGAATATGCCGAGCTAAGGGACATAATTAAGAGCAAAAAAATAAAAAAACGTACCTTGTACATATATTTTTCAAATTTGCAACAAAAGTAAGAATTTTTATTTATATTTTTGTGGAAATTTCAATCAGAATTGAAATGTATTTATCGAATATAATTATCATTATGTTAAATAGAATATTCCGATATGGCAAAGAAGACAGTTTTCGTATGTTCACAATGTGGTAACGACTCCCCTAAATGGCTTGGCAAATGTCCAGTCTGCGGAGAATGGAATACTTATGTCGAAGAAGTAATTTCTACCAAAAATTCCGATCACCGGATTTCAGGATTAAATAACTATGAAACCCAAAAAACAAAACCTGTTTTGCTTCGGCAAATTGATATCGGCGAAGAAATTCGTATGGATTTGAACGACGGCGAACTAAACCGTGTGTTGGGCGGCGGACTTGTTCCCGGTTCGATGGTTTTGATTGGCGGAGAACCGGGCATCGGAAAATCAACTTTGGTACTGCAAACCGCCTTAAAATTAAAAAGTTACAAAACACTTTATATTTCAGGCGAAGAAAGCGCACGACAATTGAAGCTTCGTGCGGAACGACTTGGAACAGAGCACGAAAATCTATATATCCTCTGTGAAACCAATCTTGAACAAATTTTTACACACATCAATAACTTAAAGCCTGATTTATTGATTGTTGATTCCATACAAACAGTTTATACAGAACGAGTTGAATCAAGTCCCGGAAGTGTTTCCCAAGTTCGGGAATCGGCGGCTTCTCTATTGAAATTCGCCAAAGAAACCGGTACTCCTATCCTACTCATCGGCCATATTAATAAGGAAGGCAGCATTGCGGGACCAAAAGTCTTGGAACACATCGTAGATACGGTTTTACAATTTGAGGGCGATCAACATTACATGTATCGTGTTTTGCGAAATATCAAAAACCGGTTTGGTTCTACCTCTGAATTAGGTATTTACGAAATGCGGCAAAACGGTTTACGAGAAGTTAGCAATCCGTCCGAATTACTATTAACCCAGAATCATGAAGGTTTGAGCGGCGTAGCGATTGCGGCTGCCATAGAAGGAGTTCGTCCATTTTTAATTGAAACACAGTCGCTTGTCAGTACGGCTGCCTACGGAACACCCCAACGTTCGGCAACCAGCTTCGATATTCGCCGGATGAATATGCTGTTGGCTGTTTTGGAAAAAAGAGCAGGATTTAAGCTGATACAGAAAGACGTTTTCCTCAATATTGCAGGAGGATTGCGGGTGAATGATCCGGCGATGGATTTGTCGGTGATTTCGGCCATTCTATCGTCCAGCCTTGATATTGCCATTGAGCGGGAAATTTGCATGTCGGGCGAAGTAGGTCTTTCGGGCGAAATCCGTCCGGTAAACCGTATTGAACAGCGGATTTTGGAAGCTGAAAAATTAGGATTCAAAAAAATTCTTATTCCTCAGAATAATCTGAAAAATAAAAGTAACTCCGAGGTCGAAATAGTGCAAGTTAGGAAAGTGGAAGAAGCTTTCAGGGAATTATTCGGTTGAATCGGTATAATGCTTGTGCGGTATCAAAAATTTATGTTTTAAAGTCTTGTATCCAAAGTGATAGGAGATTTCTATAAAGTTTTCCATATCAAGATAGCATCCGTCGAAAAAATAGTCTACGCTGCAAACATCTCCCACTTTTATTTTTGTAATGGAGGCACACTCTGATTTCACTTTCGGAGTTTGTGTGCAGAGGATTAATTTATCGCCAATGGAAAGTTGATATTCAATATGCCCCCGTTCATTGTTTATTTGCGTAATGTAAATAAGTGCAACCAATTCACGGCAACGTGAATATAATAACATTGCACGGTCTTTACGTGGGTCATCCAACGTTTTGAAAAGTTTATCTAACTCTGCTGCCGCCATGCAGATTTGTTCTACCGATTCTATCTGCGACAGACCATTTTCAAGCTCTTCAAGGCGTTGGGTAATTTTAAAATCTTCTTTTTTAAACTCCGCCGTCAAGTTATTCATTTGTGCTTTGCTGAACGGATATTTCACGTAATAGCGATAAAACTCCATCTGTTTATCCCGTCGAATCTTTTCCCAATAAACAGCTTCCATTTGATTGGCAGAAATACCCTGTACAAAGGGAACTTTGACAGCTTTGGCAATAATGTTTTGAGTGTATGATTCGGTAGTCTCAACATCCATTTCCTGCCTGGAAAGAATAGAGCTGCTCATCACCTGTTCGGCAATGCCGCGCACAATTTCCTGCTTCACGAGTAACAGCGCTTTTTGTTGCGCTTCACCTATAGTGGCAGCATCGGCAACAGAGATAATATAATCCGGAGTCATCATCGTATTTACCCATGCGGGCTGCTTGCCACTACGTTCAATCACTTTGTCTTTTGCAAAAACCGCTTCGCCCGTTAAGAGCAGAGCGGTCAGAAATAAGAATGGGATTTTCATTATTTAAATACCCCGTTGTTTGGCAAAATCTTCCATTTCCTTGTCAAATTGTTCACGAAACTTCTCACGGTCATACAAAGTTTTTATTTTTTCGTTGACGGCAGCTTGTTTATCCAAAGCGTCAAATACTTCTTTCTTCCCAGCTTCAACTGCCATATACACCTTATACATACCATCCTTTGTGAATGTTTTGTTGCACGATACCGCCACGTTACTTATCTGCTGATTGATAACCTGTTTGGTAAGAGATTCAAACACGTTGCTATAATCGTCGGGGGATTGTCCCGCATCGTTCACATACTTTTCGCTGACTTGTTTGATCAAAGTAGAAATGCTTCCTGCCAATTCCGCATTGGCAGCCATACGTGCTTTTTCGCGGGCAGTATTCAGATCTTTGCTTTGTCCGATACCTTGTCCTCTGAAAAAGTCTTTATCGCTAAACTGTTCCGAACAGGGAACGTTCACTTCCTCCTCACCGACTACTTTTGTTATCGATTTCGGACCTCCGCAAGCCATAATCATTATGCTTGCTGCTACCATAACTACAATTCGAAAATACATTGCTTTCATATCAAATAAAATACATTTAAAATAATCTACAATTACCACAAAGATACATATTGCACTGCCGGTTGATTTTCGGCATACGTTTTCTGTACATCACGATACGCTTTTATGCGTTCCCGTTCCAGTTCGTCTTCTCGTTCACTGCTGTTTACTCTAAAATCGAACTCTTTTTGTGTCATTTCCCGCTGAAATGCCAATTTTTCCTGCTGAACATTCCATGCACGCTCGTCTAATTGTTTTATGCGTTCCGATATCTTTTTGGAAAGTGCAAGGGCTTCATTAAAGCAATTAGCGTTGGGGTCAATACGTACAAGTGTCTGACCGGCTTTTTGAGCGCCTTCTACATTTTGTTCGGCATTCCATAAAGCGTTTGCTTCGGCAAGAATCGTTTTACATTCACGGTCTATTTTCTGTTGATAAACGGCGTCTGCCGCATCCATCACTTTCATACGACACTCCTTGCACTCTTCCGGCACGGACATCAGTTTGTAAATGGCTTCGTCGTATTGCTGCGCCGCCGACAATGTTTGCGATTCGCGAATAATGGCGTCGCATTTTTCATTGTAATACGCGATGATCTTTGCTTTGCCCAGTTCAATAAACTTTTTGTAATCAGGATTCAAAACCCTGATGTTTTTCAAAGCATCCATGAACGCTTTGGTTTCATTGTCGCCGATTCCCGTTATGGCAGTATTACAACTGGAAAATGCTTTACCTTCAATGCCGTCGCCAATGTAAAAAGTAACATCTATTTTGTATGCCTGCTTGGGTGGCGCAGTTGGAGTAATGTATTTTTCAACAATTACCACATTTGCCGTAAAAACAAAACGCGAATATCCGGGATCGGCGGCAATTCCCTGTTTGGATGCGATTTGCGACACCTTGTTTTGCAACATTCTTTGCGCATCCGCCGTAAGCCCCGTATTATCCGGTATCCATATCGAAAGGGCTATTTGTTCGGAACCGTTTTGAGGAGACTGTTGAGCAAATGCATTGTATGTACCTGACAGCAAAACAACACATAGCCAAATTTTAATCTGTTTCATCGCTTTATTATTTAAAGTTATTTCTCTCCGAGAACCAATTGAGCTTGTCCCAAACCTTTCATCATCAGTTTGGATTCGATTTGATAATCGCTTTTCAGCATTTTACGCAGACCGTCCGCCCAATTCCGGGTATCCAATGCCCTGCCTTTATCGTTGTACAAAGGGATTCGTACCTGTTCAAACACCATCATTCGCTCTGTGGCATCGGCTGTGGAAAACCTTCCTTGAACGGTATTATCCGCTACCCAATTTTCTATGATAGTACGTAATTCTTCGTCCTCATATTCTGACTCCAAATCTCCATCGAAAGAATCCCAAACGCGAATTCGCAAGGCTACTTCTCTGCCGTTTTCCATCATATCGTCGAAATGGGATTGCAGTTGACCGTTAAAGTTATCCAGATGATTAAGCACTGCTTCTTCCAACAACACAGGTGTTTCTGCCGAAAACGATGGTTGTCCCGTTCCTGAGGCGCCTGCGATTTGCTTGTCGGTATAAGCGTCTAAACCCTGCAAATTAAAGGTGATGGAGGTTTTCGGACCCGTTTTGTTCAATGTCCAAGTTACCTGCATCCAAATGTCGGCTTTAGCCACTTTTTTCAGTTTGTCAACCGGACTTTCCGACAACGAAGCGCCGCTGCTGCTACTTGTCAACAAAGCGTCTTCGGCATCCTGATTCGCTAATGATTTTAGCGACGATTCCAGATTTTTCAACGGAAAGCCACGCTCGCTCATCAATTCATTGATTTTACTGATGACCAATAGTAATTCCGAGCTATTTTGCAACGCTTCTTTATAGTCCGGTACTTTTGTCTTACTTCCCTGATTGTCATATTCCAGCATAAAGTCGTTTTTGTTGCACCACAGATCACTCGGCACTATCATAATAGTAGGCTTCTTTGCTTGAGAAAATGCCGTCATGCCGGATACCAACATCAACAGCCATACAAAAACTATGATTGTCGTCTTCATAATTCAAAACCCTCCTCCCAATTTTTTGATGATGCCGGCCGTTTCCAAATCCTTTCTCAATGCAGCTACATTGACGGAAACCACTACGCCGATTTTGTATTCCTTACCGATTTTTATGCGGTCGCCCGAAGCGATTGCTCCGTTATTCGCCAAGCCGACAAATTGCTGATATCTACCACCGGTCGTAAAGAATGGTTTGAAATAATCTTCCCTTTCGGTTTCCAATGCCGGATTGCTCACCAATGGCCTCTGCCCGGCAATGACGCCCGCTTTCCCCGCATAACCTTTGAATATTACGCCGTGAACGGCATTTTTCTTGGCTTGTTCGATGGCTGTATTCGCGTCTTTGGAATACGTCCACACTTTCAATTGATAAGTACCTTGTGAACCCACATCTGTGGCTTCAATTTCATAACGAAACTGGTGCGTTTCCTTGTCTGCAATTTGCTGCGTCGTTTTGCAGCCAAACATGATTGCTGCAATGGCAACAATACTACCAATTTTACATGTTCGTTTCATATTTTTTTATTTATTTTTTGAGTGAATATTAACTAATGCGAGTCTCAATATAAGAAAGCGTTCTAACATTGTATCGAAACTCACGTTGATTATCATCATTTTATTTGCTTGAGTAACATGCCGGGTTGCGCTTTCCCTACTTTTTTGAAATGGGTAGCTGTAATCGGATTACCGTCTTTACCTTTTATTTCCGATTCGGGCGCATCTCCGCCATTATAACGATTATCCCACACCAGCTTCTTCTCTACTGTGGTAGTGCCTATGCGAACATACTTTGTCCGTCCTGTTTCAGGATCTTCTGTCATTTCCAAAACCTCAAACTTTTCGCCGCCTTCCAAACCCTCTTTCATCCCTATCTGGGCGGTAAGCGGTTCGGGTGCAGTCAAGACAGGAACTTTGGGCTTAAATACATCATACTTTTTTTGTAATTCGGCATACACATGGTCAATGTTACGTACTTCCACTTTCTTGATGGCCTCAATTGCCCCGTCAAGCGCAAAAAGCACAATGCTTGAATTGGTTTGAACGCCAACAAGTTCCAACTTGAAATCCAATTTGTCGAATTCGGCAGGATTGTTCCATACATTATAAAATGTAGCGGCGACTTCTTCGTTCCACACAAGTTTATAAAGCCATGTTTTTGAAAACAGTGTTTTTCCATCTTTGGTTTTGTCATAAAGAACATCAGCGGCTTTCTTTGCGGCCAATTGCACTAATCCGTTTTGACCTTTTACCACTTCGTATGCTGTTTCTCGTATAATTTTTGCTACCAATTCATTATTAAAAAACATAAACTGTGTAAACGAGACAAATGTATTGTTTAGCAATTCTTCGCCTGCATCGGCAAGGGCGGCACTGCCACGTGCGCTTTGTTGAGCAATAGCTGCATCCAATTCAGATGCGTTGTAATATCCGCGTTGTTGAATAAGTTCCATATCAAATTTCCCGTCGCCGGAACGATTGAACCACTTAGCCACCAATTGTCGGCCAATATGCTCCGCTTCAATGACGGAGTCAATCTTTGCCTGTATATCCGTTTTTCCCATAACGAGAGCGGCGATTCCCTTCGCATCAAGCGATTCATTGCCAAGCGGCGCAATCTTAAAAGAAATATCGTGCTTATCATATTTATCGGGAAACGGATATTCGTTCCAGATTTGCACGATAGTGTCTTTAACGTCAAACTTATAAAAATCAACAAGAACCATCGACAGTGAACTTCGACGATACTTAAAATCATTCGCAGATTGCCCCCAAAGGACTGTTGCACACATTAAATTTGCCACCAACGCAGCCATCAAAAATAAACTCTTAACACTTGTTTTGCCGCTTTTACCGGACTTTGCAAAGGCAGACGTATCCGCCATAAAAAAATTCTTTTTCATGTTGTAAATAAAAAAAAATAATAAAAGCGAGAAGTCATTAAAAAATTGTTTTTGTTGCATCCTTACCCCTGAAATGCAGATTTTACTATTTTGTTTGTTTAATAAATTGATTGCAGTACTATAAAAAGGAAGCGTAGGGTAACAATTTTATGCTCATCTACTTTGAAGGTTATTCCAAAAACCTTTGGTACAGATAAGCAAAAAATGCCCCTACGCTATAAGCAAGGGGCGTTTTTGCCAACCATCCTGTACCTTAGTTAATTTGGAATATTCTCAAAGTAGGATAATTTCAAAAACGCTCTTTTCTCTAATAAAGCAAATTGTATCTTTCAACACAATTCAAAAACAAAGGTAGAGATTATTTTTAGATTTTGGAAGGGATATTGTGAATATTTGAAAAATAATATTTATTTTGTTGAACTTTTAAATTTGTATAAAACTTATAATAATGGATAATATTGAACAGATAATAAGAGAAGAAGTAAAGAAAGTTTTGTGGTTTTTAGATAAACCTACAGAAAATCATTTTTCTATTAGATGATTTATCTGTTAGGTTTGGCAACCATCATAAAGCAAACAGTTTTGACAATATAACTTTCTTACATCATAGTGCTGATGATAGATTTTATGGTGCAAAAGCCAAACAACGAACGAGAATATTATCAAGTTTCATACACTGTTAATGACGAAAAAACGTTTGAACGTGAATTTTCGTCATTAAGGACTCTCCGCGACAGTTACCCCAAATATGTCTTGACACTCGACTACGATAAGGCTATCATTGACGGAATACAAAAAATAAACGTAATTGATTGGCTATTAAATAAATAGACAAAAACACCTGTCGCCCTACACTTGCAAGCAACCAATTAATTCCCGCACCGAATTAAACCCATGCCGATTCAAATAATCCTCGATTCCATCGACAATTTTAGTTGAAACCGTCGGATCTATAAAATTATAAGTACCTATTTGAACAGCAGTTGCACCAGCTAATATAAACTCGATTGCATCTTTCCAATTCGATATTCCGCCCAATCCGATAACCGGAATTTTCACGGCTTTTGCTGTCTGCCAAACCATTCGTAAGGCAACAGGCTTTATACATGGTCCGGATAATCCGCCGGTTATCGTCGATAATACCGGCCGTCTTTTTTCAGCATCAATCGCCATACCGAGTAAAGTATTGATAAGCGATATGGAATCTGCGCCTTCCGCTTCGACGATCCGGGCGATTTCCGTAATGTCGGTTACATTAGGCGATAATTTGACTATCAACAATTTACGGTAAACTTTCCGAACCGCCCTCACCACTTCCGAAGCGCTTCCGCAATTGGTACCGAAAGCCATTCCTCCTTCTTTCACATTGGGACAGGAAATATTCAGCTCTATGGCCGGAATTTTTTCCAATTCGTTGATTTTACCGGCACAAGCTACATATTCTTCAACCGTTGAACCGCTTACATTGACAATCATCCGGGTATCAATATCCTTGATTTCGGGATAGATTTCGGAAATAAAATAATCAACGCCTTTGTTTTGTAAACCGACAGCGTTTAACATGCCCGCAGGAGTTTCCGCCATACGGGGATAATTATTGCCTTCCCGCGGACGAAACGTTGTTCCTTTGACAATAACGCCACCCAAGCGCGACAAGTCTGTAAAATCACTGTATTCGCTTCCATAACCAAATGTGCCGGAAGCTGTTAGCACCGGATTCTTAAAGTTTAATCCACCTATTTCAATGCTTAAATCTGCCATGTCAATTGATTGATATTCATTACAGGACCTTCGGTACACACACACACGTTTCCGCGGACTGTTTTTTCAACGCAACAGAGACAAGCTCCGATTCCGCAAGCCATTGTATTTTCGAGCGATACCTCGCAAGCGATTCCTTTTTCACGGGCATATTCAGCTACAGCTACCATCATGGGTTTGGGACCGCAAGTATATATAAAATCAAAATCGGCCGATTGTAAAACGGAATGGTTTGTTACAAAACCTTTTTCGCCTGCGCTACCGTCTTCCGTTGTGATGTAAATTTTGCCGTATTTGCCGAATTCATCAATTTGCAGTATGTCTTTCTTTGTTTTAGCGCCCAACAGAAATTCAGGTTTGTAACCAAGTTCCTGCATACAAGCGCCTGAATACAACAAAGGCGCGATGCCGACTCCGCCGCCGATTAATAGAAATTTACCGGTTTTACCGGATTTTTCGGGCAAAGTGAAACTATTTCCCAAAGGATAAATCAAGTTCAAACGGTCTCCTTTTTTCAGTCCGGAAAGTTTTCGGGTGCCGTCGCCGATTACTTGGACAAGTAGCCAAAGTTCATTTTTTTCTTTGTCAACAAAATGGACGGAAACAGGCCGTCGTAAGAAAGTAGTCGAAGAATTTTCAATCAGGACTTGCACAAATTGTCCCGGAAGTATTTCCGGAATTTTTTCTTCAAGGCCCAATTTCAACAGGCAATATCCGTTTCCGTTAAAAAGTATATTTTCTTTGACCGTCCAATCGGCAATATATTTTTTCATAAATTGCTATATTATCGTTTTCACAAGTCAAAGGTACAAATTTTTCAAGTATAATTCAAATACTTTTCTAATCTACTTATAGTGAATACACCCGGTCTTCGTTCCAGAAGGGATGTCCAAACAACTTGCGGCTGATGGGTATGTAATTGTTGCTATCCATTTCGTTTTTCTCCATTGTGGTCAAATCAGTTTGCGCATGGTCGCACTGTTTCAAAAATTCAACGGTAGCCTCCGCCTGATAACGGCTGTAACGGTAAATGACTTGGGAATACGTGGCGCCACCATCAGCGCGTTCAGTTCGTCCAAATTGAGCGCATCGTTTTCGCCGGTGTTGTCAATGGATATTTGGATAAAATTCAATGCTATTTTTGGAAAAGTGCTTGTTCTCTGTGAAATTGATTATAAGGATGGATTTATGAATGGGCTTATTCGCAGAAATTTTGCATTAAACTCATGTTATTCGCAGAAATTTTGCATTTTTGTGTTGAAACAGTTACTTTACTCGCAAAAATTTTGCACCTTTGCAGTTGCATTTTAAACAGAAAGAACAAGAAAATGAATACAAACATAGATACATCCAAAGAAATCCTGTTTGCATCGTCCGATGCTGTGGTTTCCCGCAAAATATCACAGTTGGAAAAAGTAGGAACATTGAAAAAAATTGCGCCGCGTATTTATACTACGAATCTGCTTGATTCGCCGGAATCCATTGTAAAACGGAATTTGATTGATATTCTGGCGTGGCGTTTTCCGGGCGCAGTGATAAGTCATCGTAGCGCCAATGAACTGCGACCGACAGAAACAGGGGATTTTTTTATCACTTATACGTTCAACCGGAAAATCATGGATATTCCCGGCGTCCGTTTAAATGTCCTGCAAGGAAAACCGGCATTGAACAATGATATACCAATGGGTAGTCTGCCGATTTACATTGCTTCCGAATACCGGTGGATGCTGGAAAATATGCAAGCCTCCCGAAAATCGGCAAACGAATCGAAAAGTTTCTCAGCGGAAACGATTGAAAAACGATTGGAAAAAATGATTCATGCAGGGGGCGAAAAGAAAATTAATGCTTTCCGAGATGAAGCAATGGAAGTTTCCGCACAATTAGATATGAATGTTGAATTTGAAAAATTGAACAGGATTATTTCTGCGCTACTTTCTACGCACAGCGCCGACATCCTTTCTACTCCTTCCGGCAAGGCTCAGTCTGCCGGTATTCCTTACGATATGGATAGAGCCGAACTGTTTACTGTTTTGTATGATGCGTTGAAAGAGCGTTTTTTCGAGGTACGACCCAATAAAAACATTACGGAAAGTTCATTCCGCTTGTTTTCATTTTTTGAAAGCTATTTTTCCAATTTCATAGAAGGTACGAAATTTGACGTTGAGGAAGCCAAAATGATAGTTGATACCGGAATTGTTATTCCCAAACGGGTGGACGATTCTCACGATATATTGGGTACTTTCAAAATACTTTCCAACCGCTCGGAAATGCTCCGCGTTCCGGTATCCGAAAGCGATTTGATAGATATTCTCAAAAAACGTCATGCCATACTGTTAGCCGGAAGACCTGATTTTGAACCGGGTATTTTTAAAACAAGGAAAAACAGAGCAGGGAATACAGAATTTGTATATCCCGAATTAGTAGAAGGCACTTTGCGGTTCGGCTTCAAACTTTATACTGCTTTAACGGAACCTGTGGCAAAAGCCATTTATATGATGTTCCTGTGTGCCGAAGTGCATCCGTTTAATGATGGTAACGGACGTATTGCTCGTATTATGATGAACGCCGAATTGACAAAGGGAAATCAGACGCGCATTATTGTTCCTACGGTTTTCAGGGAAGATTATATCCTGTCGTTACGCAAATTGAGTCGCGGTAAAGACCCATCCACATTGATAAAGGTAATGGAACGGCTTCAACTGTTTAGCGACAACTTGTTTGGCGACGATTTTGACGAACTGAACGATTACCTGAAAAAGTGCGATGCTTTTGAAGAACCTGAACGGGGCAAATTAAATATCATTGAGCGGGTATTTGAAAAAAATGCAAGCGATTTTGACACTTTGAATTAAGTATCTGAAAAAAAATCTCCGACATATCGGTCTGTCGGGACAGGTAATGTCTTAAATTATCAGAATAAATATGTATCTTTGACATCTCAAATATACATAAAAGTCATCACATATACGTTTGGTGCTGTAAAAAGACCGAAGTCGTCGTAAACATAATTTTGATTTATCAAGCGAGACACTCATAGAAAGTCTTGTCATTATAAAGAATAATTATTTTGTATATTTTCCTATCACTTGAAATTATATCATTAATTTGCTTTGTTCTAATTAGTTGCGCCATTTCAGCCACCGTTTTATCTCCTGATTTCTGCTGATATTCGGGAGCTTTCGGCTCCTTGTACGCATTTATCTCATTTTTTGGCGGGTTGGAAACTCCCTGATCGTCATCAAACTGTAAGGTAGGTTCTTTTTCGGACTGAATGATAAGTTTGTCTCGATGGTACATCGGATCTTTCCCGAAAAGTAACCATTCGGAATTAATATCCGGAAATGTTGCTAAAATTTTCAAAGCAACTTTCAGCGTAATTTCATTCCGACTGCTTAATATATGCGTTATCGTTCCCCGGCTTACTTTTATTTTATCGGCAAATGAAGCGGAATTTAAACCTTTTTTTTCCATTATTTCCTTGATCCTAACCGGATCAATAACCGGATCTTTTTCATCAACCATAATAAATTTATTTATTGGTAAAAAACCTGTAAATTAAAAACACTACAAATGTATACAAAAATATTTACATCTGCAAATTTATGTTTGTAAATCGAATGAATACAAGCGTAAATTTACAATCGG